>CAUABY010000116.1 GCA_958427375.1 uncultured Eubacteriales bacterium | reverse complement strand
GTTCACCGTTGAGGATTTGGACGCGGTGGAGGATATGGACGCGCTCTTTGCGGAGCTTTGCGAGAAGATGTATCTGGCCGAGCAGTTTATTGAATCCGATGAGGCGCTTGCAAGGTTTCACCCGGAATCGCTCAATACCCTGCGCGTCATAACTTTCAGAAACGGCGAGCGCTTTGAGGTGTTCGGCTGCGGCCTTCGCGTGGGGAATAACGGATTGCACGTGGACAACGCGCACGGCGGCGGGATTTTCTGCGAGATAGATTCAAAAACGGGCGAGATAATAACGGACGGTTTGGATGAGCACGGTGACTATTACCGTACTCACCCGATGACTGGTGTGCAGTTTCGTCATACATACATACCGTATTGGGATGATGTTATTGACCTCTGCCGCCGCGCGTCGAAAACTCTGCCATTTTTGCGCGTGGTGGGCTGGGACGTGGCCATTCTTCCCGGTGGTAAGCTGGAGCTCATAGAGGGCAACCATAATCCGGGCATGAATATTGTGCAAGCCTCGGCCAAGCACGGTGTGCATGACAAATTTGCCAATATGCTTTTGGATTTCTATGGCGACCCCGCGCAGTACCAGAATGAAACGGTGGAAAGCACGCACTGAATAGCCGCGCGGTATAAACTGGCTTCGTTTACGGCGAATAAATACACAAAAGGCTGCTGCAAGGTCCTGGCTTTGCGGCGGTCTTTTGCGTTTTGGGAAAATCCGCGCTTTTGCAAATTAGTTTGAAATAATGGGTTTTCAAGCTGCTCGATTTATGGTAAACTTATAAAATATTGAGTGAATGCAGAGGGAATGAGCATGAAAGCACAGAGAGACTTCCCGCGCGTTATCGTAACGGCCAAAGGTACGCGCTGGGTAGAGGGCGGCCATCCGTGGATATATGAGGCTGAGGTCATAAGCTGCCCGGAAGATGCTGAAAACGGCGCGCTTGTTGACGCTGTCAGTGAAAAAGGAAAATACCTCGGCACGGGCTTTCTCAGCCGCAAGAGCAAAATCCGCGTCCGCCTTGTCTCGCGCAACGCCAATGATAGGTTTGACGCCGCGTTCTGGCGGCGGCGCATCCAGTACGCTTGGGACTACAGAAAAACCGTCATGGGTGATGATGTCAGTGCCTGCCGCGTTATCTTCGGCGAGGCGGACGGTTTTCCGGGGCTGACCGTCGATAGATTTTCAAATATCCTTGTCGCGCAGATTCTCTCCGTCGGCATGGAGCGCATAAAGGACGAGCTGTTTGCACAGCTTTTGGCCGTGCTTCGCGCGGATGGCCAGCGGATAGACGGCATATTCGAGAGAAACGACGTCGCCATCCGTGAGCTTGAGGGGATGGAGCAGTACAAGGGCTGGTATGGGGACGAGCACCCCGCCTCCGCCATTACCGAAATCTGTGAAAACGGTGTGTATTATTCAGTGGATGTGGAGAACGGGCAGAAAACCGGCTTCTTCCTCGACCAGAAGTATAATCGCCGCGCTGTTGCGAAAATCGCAAAAGGCCGCCGTGTGCTTGACTGCTTTACCCATACCGGCTCATTTGCGCTCAATGCCGCGCTGGGCGGGGCGGAGCATGTCACCGCGGTGGATGTGTCGGAGAGCGCGGTTGAGATGGCGCGTGCAAACGCGGTGAGAAATGGTCTGCAGGATAAGATGGACTTTGTCGCGGCGGATGTTTTTGAGCTTCTGCCGAAGCTTGAGGCCGCCGGAGGCAAGCCCTATGACCTCATAATCCTTGACCCGCCTGCCTTTACCAAGTCGCGCAAAACAGTGGGCAGTGCCCAGCGCGGCTATAAGGAGATAAACCTACGCGCGCTCAAGCTTCTGCCGCGCGGCGGATATTTTGCCACCGCCTCATGCAGCCACTTTATGCCGAGCCGGCTGTTTGTTGAGATGCTCCGCTCCGCCGCGCGCGACGCGGGCGTTGAGCTAAAGCAGATCGAGGCGCGCCAGCAGGCGCCCGACCATCCTATTCTCTGGAATGTACCCGAAACTGACTACCTGAAGTTCTATATCTTCCAAGTGGTCTGATCGCTTATATAAATAATTAAAGGAGTGAAAAGCAGTATGACATTCAATGTCAACTCACCGGTGCTGTTCGTCATTGCCGGTGTAATTGTAGCCATTGTGCTTGCGCAGTCGATTTTCTTTCTCGTGAAGGCGTGGCGGCGCGGCCTTGCAATAGGCATGGACAAGGGCAAACTCAAGCGCGTTGCGCGCACGGCGGCGGTGTTCACAATTGCCCCCGCCGTTGCGATAGTCATCAGCGTCATCACGCTCGCCAAGGATTTGGGTGTGCCGCTGCCTTGGCTTCGTTTGAGCGTTGTGGGATCGCTCTCGTATGAAACGATAGCCGCCTCCAATGCCGAGGGCGCTATGGGCCTTGTGTTCGGCCAGGTTGAGGCGCTCAACGCCACGCAGTATGTCACAATCGCGTGGGTAATGACGCTCAGTATCATGGTCGGTATCTGGCTTGTCCCGGTGGTGGCCAAAAAGCTGCAAAACGGTATGATAAGCATGGAAAACCGCGACAAACAGTGGAGTGAGATTTTCTCCGCATCCATGTTCATCGGCATGATTTCTGCATTTTTGGGCTATGTTTTCTGTGACTTCTCCACAATTTTCCACGGCGATACGAGCGGGCTCATCCCTGTGTGCGTCATGGTCGTGTCCGCGCTCGTAATGGGGCTTGCGGGCTTAGTTGTGAAAAAAACCAATTGGCGCTGGGTGTCGGACTATGCACTGCCGCTCAGCCTTATCGCGGGCATGGCGAGCGCTATTCCCATCACCGCATGGCTGTCATAAGGAGGTCAGATTATGAAAAAGCCTATGACTTATCTTGACTCCGTCCATAGAGACGGCCGGATTTGGAACATCTGCGTGATGATATCCCTGTTCATGTACCCCATCCTTGTCGGCGTTATATTCGGTGTCCTGCCGGACTGGCAGGGGCTTGGCATGGGCATCCTTGCCACCGGGCCTATGTACTGGGCTGTCGGCGTGGTGGAGACCTTTACATATGTCCCCATGCTCGGTGCGGGCGGCTCATATTTGAGCTTCGTCACCGGCAATATATCAAACCTCAAGCTGCCTGTCGCGCTCAACGCGCTTGAGCAGGCGGATGAGAATATCCGCTCTGAGGAGGGCGAGATAATCTCCACAATCGCCATCGCGGTTTCGAGCATTGTTACCACGCTCATTATCATAATAGGCGTCATCCTCATCACCCCGCTTACACCCATCCTCGACGCGCCAGTGCTCGCGCCCGCCTTCGCGCAGATTCTGCCCGCGCTTTTCGGCGGCCTTGGCGTGGTGTTCGTGTCGAAAAACTGGAAGATTGCCATCGCGCCGGTTATTCTCATGCTCATTCTCTTCATCTTTATCCCCGCGCTTAACTCCTCTACAGTCGGCATCATGGTGCCCGTTGGAGTTTTGTTCACAATCGGCGTATCCCGTATACTATATAAGAAACATCTGCTCGACACTAAGGAGGCAATGAAATGATTGGCTGGATAATCCTTGCCGCGATAGTGGCTTTTTTAGCTGTTATCCTTATCCGCGCGGCTATGTTCAAGCCCAAGGACAGCGGAAAGAACGAGTATGAGCCGGTCGAATTTGACCGTGACGCGGCAGTAAGCGCGCTTGCCGAGCTTGTGCGCTGCCGCACTGTGTCCTATGATGACCACTCGCTTGAGGATGATGCGGAGTTTGAAAAGCTCATAGCCAAGCTCCCTGAACTCTATCCCAATGTTGTGAAAACCTGCCCCATGCGGCGCATGGATGACAGGGGGCTGCTTTTCCACTGGAAAGGCGGCAAGGGCGATGGTAAGCCCTCCGTGCTCATGGCGCACTATGACGTTGTGCCTGTGGAGGAGGAGAACTGGACACACCCTGCCTTTGATGCTGAGATTGTCGATGGCATTATGTGGGGGCGCGGTACGCTTGATACCAAGGTCACCTTCAACGGTGTGCTCTCCGCGGCTGAAAACCTCATAAAGCAGGGCTTCACACCGGAAAATGATATCTACTTTGCCTTTTCCGGCGGGGAAGAGGTCAATGGCAAGGGCGCAATCAATATTGTCAACTACTTCAAGGAGAATAATATCGAGCTTGAGATGGTCGTCGATGAGGGCGGTGCCGTGGTGGAGGATGTTTTCCCTGGTGTGAGCGAGCCCTGCGGCCTTATCGGCATTGCGGAAAAGGGCCTGATTAATCTCGAATACAGCATTGCCTCAGGCGGCGGTCACGCCTCCGCGCCGAAGCCGCACACGCCGGTCGGCCGCTTGTCCATGGCCTGCACCAAGGTTGAGGCGCATCCCTTCAAAATGCACCTCACAAAGCCCGCGCTTGAGATGTTTGATACCCTTGGCCGCCGCTCCACCTTCCTTTACCGCGTCATCTTTGCAAATCTCTGGTGCTTCAGCGGCGTGCTCGACACCATGGGAAAGAAATCCGGCGGCGAGTTCAACGCGCTTATGCGCACTACCGTTGCATTTACGCAGATGAGCGGTAGCAAAGCGCCGAATGTCATCCCACCGTCGGTCTCCATGGTCTCCAACATCCGCCTCAACCCGGCGGACTCTGTCGACGGCGCGGTGGAGTATATCCGCTCTGTCATTAATGACCCCGATGTGAAACTCACTGTCGGCGAGCATATGGAGCCAAGCCCCATTTCACGTACAGACTGCGTCGGCTGGGAGCGTGTTGTAAACGCCGTGTCCGGCACATGGCAGGGCTGTGTTGTCGCGCCGTACCTCATGGTTCAGTGCTCCGACAGCCGCCATTACGGCGATATAAGCGACCGTGTGTACCGCTTCTCCGCAATGGATTTGACCGCTGAGGAGCGCAGCACCATCCACGGCAACGATGAGCATATCCGCCTTGAGACTGCCCAGCGCGCGGTTGAATTTTACATCCGCGTCATGAAGCAGTGCTGATACTGATTTTCAATCAAATACTTTAATTGAAAATACACGTGCTACGCACGCTCACGCCGCGCGAGCGTGCGTCGTGTCGTCTCATGCATAATCTGACGCGCCTACGGCGCTATAAAAAGCCTTAAAATACTAACGCTTTTTAACGGATTGCAGTATGAAAAAATAAGCTCCATCCCCAAGACCTTTTTCAGAGCTTGGGGATAAATTTTCCTTGTGCTTTGCTGTATCTGTTTTCGGAATAGGAAAGGGGCGTATGCAGTATGAAAATTGTGGTTTTGGGCGGCGGAATAAGCACGGAGCGCGAAGTTGCGCTTGTCACCGGTACTTCCGTGTGCCGCGCATTGAGAAGCCTTGGCCATAAGGCCATTTTTGTTGATATGTTCATGGGGCTTGAAAACTATGAGGGCAGCCTGGAAGCGGCCTTTGATGTGGCGGACGGTTTCTGCGGCGATGTCTCGGTTGAAAGAATCGCCCCTGACCTTGATACGGTAAAGGCCTCGCGCAGGCTCAAAAGCAAAAGCCGCCTCGGCAAAAACGTGCTGGAGGTGTGCCAGCTTGCCGACTGTGTTTTCCTCGGCCTGCACGGAGCGGACGGCGAGGACGGCAAGATTCAGGCCGCGCTCGACCTTCTGGGTGTACCCTATACCGGCTCCAATCCTCTTTCAAGCGGCATGGCCATGGATAAAGCGGTCGCAAAACGTATTATGGAGTCCGCCGGGGTGCTCACACCGGCTTGGCGTGAGATAGAGTATGAGCTTGAGGATATCCCGGCGCTTGCCGCCGAGCTGCCGGTGCCCTGCTTTATAAAGGCGGTCAACGGCGGCTCGTCCATCGGCGTGGTGCCCGTGGAGACGCGCGGTGAGCTCACTGCCGCACTCACTGAGGTGCGCAAATACGCCTCACGCGCTGTGGTTGAGCAGAAGATAGTCGGCCGTGAGCTTACGGTGCCCATTTTAGGTGACCGCTATCTGAACGCCATTGAGATAGTCCCGCCGGACAGCGGGCGCTTTGACTATGTTGCAAAGTATCAGAGCGGCAAGGAGGGCGCACGGGAGCTCTGCCCCGCGCCGATAACGTCGGAAGAGCAGAAAGCCCTTGGCGAGGCCTCACTGAAATTCCACCGCGCGCTCGGCCTTGCGGTGTATTCCCGCACGGATTTCATCCTCGACGCGGATGGCAGGGCGTGGTGCCTTGAGGTCAATACACTCCCTGGCATGACCCCCAACAGCCTTATTCCCAAGGCCGCAAAGGTCGATGGTATCAGCTATGAGCAGCTTTGTGAACAGATAGTAGAGCTGTCCTTAAAGGCGCGCGCGGAGGGGCGCTGAGTGGTCAGCTTAAATTCTCGGTGCGTTTGAATAAAGCTTACCACAATTAACAATTTCGTGATGTTTTGGATTCATGATGTGATAAAATTCTAAATTAGAAAACGAACATTTTTATCAAGGTGAGCACATGAGAGAACGCTTGGCAAGATTCATGGCCGGTAGAAACGGCAATGACCAATTTAATCTTTTCCTGCTTGTTGCAGACATGATTCTGCTGCTCTTGGCGACTATTTTTTCCAAGGGCATCGGCAGGGTACTATATCCGATAGTCTTTGTCCTGCTGGTGTATATTTATTTCCGCATGTTCTCACGCAATTTGTATAAGCGCAGTGAGGAAAACGGAAAGTATATGCGCCTGCGCTATCGCTTTGAGGCACAGCTGCGCCTTTATAAGGAGAGCTGGGTGCAGCGCAAGGATTACAAGTTTTTTACCTGCCCGTCCTGCCATGCCAAGCTCCGTGTACCGCGCCATAAGGGCAAGGTAAAGATACTCTGCCGCAAGTGCGGCACCTCGTTCTTCGGCAAGTCCTGATATGTTTGGCTATCTTGCGGCGCGGGCGGATAAACTGGATGAAGCGCA
>CAUABY010000115.1 GCA_958427375.1 uncultured Eubacteriales bacterium | reverse complement strand
GGGGCAGTGTGGGCCTTTTCCGCTTTGACATAGTGGCGTGGCTCTTCGGCGGCCAGACTGCGACGGTCAGCCGCGTGATCTACACGCTGGTGGGTCTGTCGGCGCTGTGGTGTGTGTCGCTGCTTTTCCGCACCGACTCCGTTACCGACGACGGCATGTAAAACTAAGAGCCGCGGAGAAAATCCGCGGCTCTTGCATATTTTAAAATCCTTTTACATAATACATGAACGCCAGCGCCGCAAGATACAGCAGCGCGAGGGCGGGGAAGCCGAATTTGAAATACCAGTGGCGGGTCTTGTGGTGAAAGGCATGCATCCCCAGCCAGCCGCCGAGAGCACCGCCGAGGGCGGCCACGGCGAAAAGCCGCTTTTCCGGCACACGCCGCCCGCCGCGCCGCGCCTGCCGTTTGTCATGCCCCATCATTATAAACAGCACAAGGCTGACAATGCCGAGATAAACTATCAGATATTTGAGCATTTCAGGCAGACCCCGTTACTTCACCAAGCCCAGTTCGCCGAAGTACCAGCCGGAATAGCCGTGGTGCTTGACGAAATAGCCGCGCGAGCACTTTTCCACCACGCGCACAACGTCCCCGGCCTTGAGCGGGAGCACATAGTCCGTCACATCGTCAACCTCAGTAACCTCGCCGCCGGTGATAAGGTGCTTTGTCAGCACGTCCATCTCATAGCCCGTGCGGATGTGGCGCACGCGGGAAAACTCCTCGCCCTGCTCAAGAACCTCCACCTCACTGTCGCCCCAGCGGATATAATAGGTCGTCTCGCTGCCCTCCTGGTCGGAGAGCACCATGCGCTCTGGGAAGCCATCATAAGACACGAAGGAGAAGTCCTCGCTGCTCTTGTTGGGGATGATAAAGGCGTTTAGCTGCCCATCGTACTTGAGCACACAGGCGCCGTCTATGCAGATGACCTTGTGCTCATAGTCCACAAGCGGGTTTGCGCATACCTTGTCCGTGCCGTAAAGCACCGTGGGATAGTGGCCGAGCACGACCCACTTGTCAAAGCTCAGCCCTAATGACAAAAAGCGGTCACAGCGCACAAACTCGTCAACCGTGTGTTTGCGCAGTGGCTTGTCGGGATACACCGCGGCGTGGGCAAAGACGAAGTTTTCCATCTCTATGGCGTGTGGGATGCGCATGAGAAAATCCCACTCCGCCGGGAAGCGCTCGCGCAGTATGCGCTTGCATTCGGTAAAGGAGTCGTACTCAAAAAGGTCAAGCCCTAACTCGTTGCACATATCCCACAGTAGCCCGCTTTTCTTGTGCAGGACATAGTGCAGTACGTGCCAGTCCACAAGCTCGGTCTGGCAGTGCTCGTCATATATCGGCGCGCAGTCGTCGCAGTTGCCACAGATGACTTCCACATTGCCGCGCTTATAGAGCTCCATGATATAGCGCAGGGTGGCGAGGCTGTATGGTCCTTTTTCAAGAAAGTCGCCGTTTATTATCAGCTCGTCCCTGTCGCAAAAGCCTGCCTTTTTCAGCACGCCCTTGAGGTTATCCAGATGCCCGTGTATGTCGGAGACGACGATAATACGCCGGTCGTCCTCCAAGTCAAGCCGTTTTACAATGGCCGGTCTTGAATCAAGCATGCCCTTCACCTCAAACCGCCGTGTATCGGCCGATTTCTCGTCAAGCATGTTTTTCTCCTTTCAATTCGCGGCGCATCAAAAACTGCATGCCGACAGCGCCGCGCTGCTCGCAGACAATTTCAAAGCCGTATTTTTTATAGAAGCTGATGGCCGCGGCGTTCTCCTGCGCCACGTGCAGCCGCAGTTCGTGGCGGCCGAGAGCGGTGTATTTCTTGATGGCGCGGGCGAGCACCTGTATGCCATAGCCCTGCCCGCGGTAGTCCGGCCGCAGGTAGATGAGGCTTATCCAGCCAAAGCCCTCCGCCGCGCCGCGCTTCACGTCCATATCGATCAGGCCGATGGGCTTGTCGCCGTCATACAGCACGAGCACCGAGCCGGGGTCATTTTTGAAATGCTCCTGCGCCGAGTTCAGGTAGGCCGGGGCGGAAAAGCCCTCAAGATCGCCGTGCGCGGCTATCCATGTGCCCGCATAGCAGTCACAGTAATAGTCGCTGTCGCATTTGAGGTCTATGGGCAGGTCGCTGAGGGCGCTGTTGCGCTTCCAGACGGGGAGCTCAAGCGCGTCAAGATGTGAATAGTCGTTTATGTACTGGGGCGTGAACGCGCCGTTTTCATAGTTCAGCGCGGTGACGGCGGTGTTGTTGACAATGGGCACTTCGCCAAAACGCTCAATCGGCGTACCGAGAACTTTGGCGATGATGCAGCGTATCGTCACACCATGGCTGACGACGGCCACGCGCTGTCCGTCATGGCGCGCGGCGATATTGCAGAGCGCCTTGTACGCGCGCTCCTGCACGTCAAAATAGGTCTCAGCACCCTCAATGTGCCAGGCGGCGGGGTTTTGCATGAAGTTTTGTGCCAAGACCGGCTCATCACGCATGACGTTGCCGAAAAACATCGTCTCCCACGGGCCGACGTTGATTTCACGCAAATCGGTGTCGATATTGAGCGGGATGTCGTGGTATTTCGTTATGGCCCCGGCGGTCATGCGCGCGCGGTAGAGGTCGCTTGAATATACCGCGTCTATCGGCTCTTCCTTGAAGCGCTCGGCCAGCAGGGCTATTTCCCTGCGGCCAAGCGTGGTGATGTCGCCGTCCCAGTGCCCCTGCATCATGCGGTAGATATTGCCCTCCGCCTGCGTGTGTCGAATCAAAAAAATTTCTGTCATAAACTTGTGCCTCCATACCTTGACCTCGCGCGAGGAATAAAGTATAATATAAAATAATGTATAAAAATATAAAAAGGTGTAATAGACACGACCTGTGATTTCGCGGAAACCGGCTCCCGGCGGGGGGGACGGAACGCGAAACAAATTTTCATCTATTATACCCTTGTTTTCGGTGTTGCACAAGTACCGACTTTGCAGCGCCTGCGCGCGGGAGACAGCCCGCGGGGGTAGAGGACTATGGTCAGAGCGGCGGCACTGGTGTCCGGCGACGGGGCGAAGCTCCAGGCGATTTTGGATTCCATGTACTTTAAGGAAATTGAAAATTTTGAGCTGGTGGCGGTCATCTCGCCGGAGAAGGACGCGTATGCGATGAAGCGCGCGCTCAACGCCGGGGTGCCGGCCTATGTGGTCGACCCGGAGCTGTTTCCGAACATGACAAGCCACAGCATGGCTATTGCCAACAAACTGCGCGATATGGACATTGAGCTTGTCATTCTGGCGGGCTATGATTTGCCTATGGGCGTTGTGCCATATCAGTTCAAAAACCGCATGATTGGCACCTATCCGGCCATGTACCCCGCCTTTGAGGATGTTGAGGGCGACATCTGCCGCGCCGCGCTTGAGCGGGGCGTAAAGATGACCGGCGCAACCGCCTATTTTGCTGACGGTGACGGCCGCGTGGGCAATATTATTTTGCAAAAGCCGGTCGAGGTACTGCCCGATGATACGCCGGAGAGCCTGCGCCAGCGCGTGATGGAGGAGGGCGAATGGAAGATACTGTCCAAGGCCGTGGCGCTCTACTGCGCCGGGCGGCTCTCTGTGCATGGCAACCGCGTGCTCATTGAGCCGGAAAAGCGTCCTGCCGCCGCGCCGCGCCAGACGCAGCGCCCCCAGCCGCCGAGGCAGGCCGCGCCCGCCTCCCGCCAGAACCCGCCGACCCCGCGCCAGAACACACCGCCCCGCGCGGCGGCTCCCGCGCGTTCAGCAGGGAAGAAGAAATGAATATGTATAAAACTACTGCGCCGTCAAAAGACGGCGCAGTTTTTCGCCTGTGTGTATTTTTTGCGTCCGTATCATGCGGCGGGTGGCGGCAGAAAATGTGCCGCTTTGCCGTCAGCCGTATTGCTCGGCGAGGTAGATGCTGACGCGGGATTGGATAAGATTTACGGTTTCCTCAAGCGTCTTATCCCCGGCAAGATAGGCTCGTCCGCACTCCATGATAATGTCTCTTGCCACGCTGTCGCTGGAGTTCTCAGCATATTTGGTGTCATTCAAAAGCTGTATCAGCTGTGTGCACTCATCATCTGTAAGTTCGGCTTCCGCCATGCGCCGGAGGGCGGCCAGATTGACCGGCAAATCCCACTTTATGCGCTGCTGCGCGCTCTCTATAAGCTGTGCGCGGATATACGCCCATGCCCCGTCCTTGTTGCGGCTTGCGGTGGGTATAGCCATAGAGCGCCCGGTTGTGTTGCTGTAAAAGCTACCATGGCCGCCATCGAGCGGGAACCCAACGAAAACATACGGCTCACCAAAGTTTTCGCGTATCGCTTTCATGCGGATTGGCGCGGATATACTCTCGACCGACAACAGCACTTCAGAAATGTCAAGGCTGGGAGCGCTGCCGCCTTCCGGCACATCCTCTCCCATATGCGCGCACCATTCCAGCATCTCGTAAAAGGCAGGAGTATCGAAGCTGCATGTGCCGTTGTCTTTATCAACGAATATGCTGACACCGAGTATTGCCGTCCATTTCAGGAGGTTTTCTCCGGACATGAAGGTTTGAAACACCGCCGTATACCTATCTGAATTTGCGGCGATGCTTTCATAGTCGCCGGCTCTCAGCTCGGCACCGTCGCCCACGTCAGATACTCTGGCAGCCAGCGTATTCACCGTGACCGTTGGCCACAGCTCGTGCAGCGCCCCGTTCACCGAGAGCGCTTCAAGGAAATTCGGTATAAAGCTCTCGCGCGTGAGCTCTGGGTCTGCATCGATATAGGGATACAGGTTTTCAAATGCTGCTGTGGCAGTGTTTAAATTGCTGCCGAACAGCACCAAGTCAGGCGGCGTGTCTGAGCTAAGGTCTGCCGAGAGGCGGTTAAGCTCATCGGCGCTATAGCTTTTTCCTATGTATTCATACTCAGAATCGAGTGAATTGACCTTGTCGAGAATACTTTCTGCGCCTGGGAAACCCATGTTATACAACGCTACATTTACAACGGTTTTCTCGGTTTTAGCTCTTTGCGCCATTCCCGTTACCACAAAAAAATTCTCGCCCAAGACAGAATATATAAAGCTCTTTTCGGATAATCTGCACACATAGTTGTTGCTGAGTGAATAGAACCCGTAGTACCAGCGGAAAAGCTCATGGCAAACATTTTCGCCCGGTTCGCAGTAGAAATAGGATGAGTCATCGCATATTATATACTCTCCGTTCAAGCCTTGGCATTGAGGGTAGCCGGTGACGGACAGCTCACGCACGCTGTTATCTTCATTGTATATGGTAAAGGGTGCGAGCTCTCCTGTTTCAGGCGAGTAGGAGAGATATTCGCTTTTTATGTCAGGTGAATCGTAATAGGCTTTTAAAATCACCCGTTCTCCGAAGAGTGCGCCGCCACATAAAGAAGCGTTTCGCCCAAGCTCCGCGGACTTCGTTGTGCCATCAGGTTCAAGGCATATAATTTTCCTGCCGCTGTATAGAACTGCCCGCCCGGTCTTATCCACAACTATGCCGCTGACAGACGAAAGCTCTGGCAGGCTGAGCTCCGTTTTGCTCACCAGGCTGCCGGATGGGGAAAATTTCAGCAGAGCATAGCGCCCCTGATAATCCGGGTTTTCACAAAGCTCCATGAGGCTATTTAAATAACGCGCTGCGGGTTCGCCCGTGACCGCGTAGAAAAAACCGTCTTCTCCGGCGCATACAGCGTAAATATTCTTCTCGGCAATGGAGTCCGGCGCATCAAGCTCTATAAGCCTTGCCTCTCCGATGTGTGCCTCACCCGCGGCGTCCACACTGTACTCGGCCATAGCAAAAAGCCACTTGTCCGCAGAAGAACCATACATGAAAAGGCTTGAATCAAGTCTTGCCATACCTTCTGCCGCAAACCCGCCCGGAAAAGCGTAATACTCTTTGCTGTAAAGCGCCTCTTCCATATCTGCACAAACCGCGTCAAGCCCGGAGAAAACAGCCGCCGGATCACTGCCCGCCGGGGCGGCGGCTTTATTCGCTCCGCTTTCCTCCGCGCGTGATGGGTCTGTGCCTGTACCGCATGCGCTGAGGAAGAGTGTCGCAATCAGTATTATACATATGGCTTTTTTCATTGCCGCAAATCTCCTCTTCACTTTTTCGCAAGGCTGCCGTGAAATAAGAATATCGCAGACAGCCTTGCCCTCAAAATCTATTATGATATCTGACGGCTAATTTCAGATGTTTCCATGTGTGACATACTTGCAGGCAACATATCCTCTAAGACCTTGGCATTGACCTGAAAGCACGAGCACGTAATACCAAGAGTAACCATCGCCATAATACACACGAGTTCCAATGTTATCCGGATCAATTTGTACGTAGTCATTATAGTACAACTGACCGCCGGAACTATAACTTGTACCTGGACCTGATCTTAGATGCACGTCATTCGCATTTATATAGTCTACTGTAATTGAATAAACGCCAGCATCTGCACCTGTGCCATCCGCAAACGCGCTTGCAGGGAAAATACACATCGCTAATGATAAGACGGGAAGAATTGACAAAAGTTTCCCGCTTTTCGTAAATTTTACCTTTACTTTCTTAATTTTTGTTTTATTGCGAGTATCCGGACATGTGTACCTGCCGGATATCGACAATTAAAAAAGCCGGGGCATACATTTTTTCTTTCACTTGGTATCATCATATATAATTGAAAAAATAAATCAATAGTTCCTGCACGAAATGACAAAAATCGCGCAGTTTTGGTCAAGTCGGGCGATTTTTCCCGATAAAGAAGCAGGGGACTTGCAGCAGGGCGGTGAGAATTATTCCGACGCCGAGGGGAACGGGAAAGCGCGGCGATATGAAAGAGATGAGATTATGTAAACCGCGAAAATGAGGACATAATTCTTGCTGTTTTTCCTTGTTTTTTTACAT
>CAUABY010000114.1 GCA_958427375.1 uncultured Eubacteriales bacterium | reverse complement strand
ACAAGGAGTACACACCTGATTACTTAAAGCAGAAAAAAATCAAAAACTATGGCGATATAGAATACTTAACCGTAAAAGGTAAACATACCCCTATTGTTACCGAAGAAGAATTTAATCAGGTTCAGAAGATAATGAATGCGAAAAGTCGCAAGATGAAGAACCTAAATAAAGGTAAGCACACAGTCGGATACAAACCTCATACAACCGCATATGGCAGACTTATGATATGTCAGTGCGGCAAGAAGTTCAATCAAAGGTTTCACACTCGTGACGGTCGTACAGACGGTGTTGATTATCAATGTTATACTTCCGTAAATCGAGGGAGTATCCGAGAACGAGAAAAACGAGGTCTTTCGGTAGAAGGTCATTGTGATTCACCGTTTATTCAAGGATGGAAACTTGAAATGATGGCAGAAAAAATATTCGATAGGTATATCGACAATGCCGATGCGGTTATGGATTTGTCCTATTCGATGCTTGAAAAGCATATTGCAGACCAAGAGGACACACCTGACTATACCGAAGAAATCAAACGCAAAGAAAATGAAATAGAACGACTTTCAAAGAAAAGAGTAAACCTTATTGAGATGAGGGCCGAAGGAGATATTGATAAGGAGTTATTCAGAGAACGCAAGCAGGAAATTGAAAATCGAATTGCCATACTCACAGAAGAAATAAAAACCCTTCAGCCTGATGAAACAAAGCAAAGTCCGCAAGACTATATGCAGAAATTGCAAGAGTTGAGAGAACGGCTAAAGGAGTACACGGGGTTTGAATATTCAGTAATTCCCGAAAGCATTGTGGAAGCTTTCATTGAAAAGATTTGGGTATCCAAAGACGAGTTCAGATGGTATTTGCGAAGCGGGAATGGATCTTCCGACGAGTTTGATATTGATGACCACATTAAAATCGCTTCGTTTACGCTAACAATAGATGATGCAAAAAAGTATCTATATAGCTTTTCTACTCGCAGAAGGGTTTATAATTGGCAAGATCTAAATGTGAGCATTTGGATATAAAATGATGTAAAAAGAGGTAGTCAGGCTTGTTTATGGCTTGACTACTTCTTTATTTTTGGATATAATCTGTTTGGTTGACGCAATTAGTGCATAGCGACACAGTCCGCAATCAAAAATGCCTGAGTTCACGCGCAATAGCGCACAGAAAATAGCATAAATGTTAACACCCCCAAAACCGGAAACGGTCTTGGGGGTGTTTTGCGCTTTTACCGACAGCTTTTATAATAATTTAAAACCAAACGTGTTTTCGCAAAGCAGATTGTAGCAGCAGCGGCTGTTTGCGCTGTAATGATTGGTGGGATCAGCGCCGCCGCGGCTATTTACCACTATTGGGGCAGAGGTATGCAGGGTAACATTCAGGCAACGGATGAACAACAGCAGCAGCTCACTGATGACAATATGGCAAAGGTATACAAAGAAAGCCTAGACTATACGGATCTTGCCGTAACGGAAAATGGCATCACGATAGAGCCCGATACGGTCATCGTGGATGACCGCTTTGCATACCTCTCCTTTACAGTTTCCGGCTACAGGGCGCAAGAGAGGACGGAGCCGGGCTTTGAAGAAGTGAGCGTCTATAGGGGTGACGACCCATCAGCATAATAAAGTGCAAGGCCATCCGGCTAAACCGGAGGGTCTTGCGCGCTTTAAGCTTGCTATTGGCTCTCATAAAAAGTATAATCACCTTAACGAAGCATGACAGGGGGCTATTATGAATAACTTACTGCTTTTAGAGGACGATGTCGGTCTTGTGGACGGCTTAAAGTATACGCTGAATAAGAACGGCTTTGATGTGGACATTGCGGGAACGCTTGAAGAGGCACGGCGGCTTTTACGCGAGACGGATAAATATGACCTGCTGATTTTAGATGTGAGCTTGCCGGACGGCACCGGCTTTGAGCTCTGCGAAGCGGTGCGGCGCGAGAATAAGCGCATACCCATAGTCTTTCTGACCGCCTCTGATGAGGAGGTCAACGTTATCCGCGGCTTGGACAGCGGCGCGGACGACTATATCACAAAGCCCTTTAAGCTCGGCGAGCTCTGCTCGCGCATCCGCGCCCTTTTGCGCCGCGCGGGACTTAGCGACAGCGGCAAAACCACAAGTATCGACTGCGGTGATGTAACGATTGATCTGCTCTCAAACCGTGTCATCCTTCGCGGAAAGAGCCTGGAGCTGACCGGGGCAGAATACCGCCTGCTGTGCCTGCTGGTGCGAAACGCCGGGCGCGTCGTGACGCGGGATGTGATTTTGAATGAGCTGTGGGACGATTTGGGCAGCTTTGTGGACGATAACACGCTCTCCGTCTATGTGCGCCGCCTGCGTGAAAAGGTGGAGGACAAGCCCTCACAGCCCCGGCACCTGATAACCGTGAGGGGCTTTGGCTATCGCTGGGAGGAGCAGCCGCTATGAGCATCAGCCGTGACAGAGATTTCAGAGGCTTCGCCCTCTTCATGCTCGTTTTCGTGCTGCTCTTCGCCCTCGCCGCGCTCTCCCTGTTAGCCTTTCAGGTTCGGCAGGTGAAGGAGCTCTACCTTGCGCATGATGAGGCCGTCGCCTCCGCGCTTTTGGAGGCGGGCGTTTCAAAGAGCACGGCTGCTGCCGCGCTCACCGGCACGGAGACGACGCCCGACGGCCAGCGCTTGACAGCGGCGGTCGGCATAGGCGCGCGGAGCGATAATGCGTTGCACCCGTTTATCAGCCGCTTTCAAAGCCGCACATTCGCCGCTGTGCTCGCAGTGGCGCTCGGCTCACTCTCCATACTCGCGGCTGGTACGCTGATATTCGCACACCGCCGCGCCCGGCTCTATACACAGGCGGATATGGTGCTGAATAACTATATAAACGGCGATTTTTCCGCGCATTTGCCGCAAAACGGTGAGGGCACGGTGTATCAGCTCTTCGCCACGGCCGAGCGCCTTGCAACCATGCTCCAGGCCCAAAACGAGACGGAGCATCAATCGCGTGAGTTTTTGAAGGACACCATATCCGATATATCCCATCAGCTCAAAACGCCGCTTGCGGCGCTGACAATGTATCAGGAGATAATCGCAAACGAGCCGGAAAACACCGACACGGTCAGGCACTTTGCGGAGAAAATGGGCGTGTCGCTAAAGCGCATGGAGCAGCTCATACTGTCCATGCTAAAAATAACACGGCTTGACGCGGGGAATATAGTCTTTGAGAAAAAGCCCTGCCGCGTTTCCGAGCTGGTGGAGCTTTCATTAAACGAGCTGACCACGCGCGCAAAAAGCGAGAATAAACGGATAATAACTGAGGGCGACGCGGAGCAGCGCCTTACCTGCGATATGGCGTGGACGGCGGAGGCGGTGGGCAACATTGTCAAAAACGCGCTCGACCATATGTCGCCCGGCGGCACGGTGCGCATAAGCTGGGAGCAAAGCCCTGCCATGCTGCGCCTTTTCATAGCCGACGATGGCGGCGGTATCGCCCCGGAGGATATCCACCATATTTTCAAACGCTTCTACCGCAGTAAAAATTCCCTCGCCACGCAGGGCGTGGGGCTCGGCCTGCCGCTCGCAAAGTCCATTGTGGAGGGGCAGGGCGGCATGATATCCGTTCAGAGCGAGCTGAACAGGGGAACAGTGTTCACGCTCAGTTTCCTTACGGAATTGTAAGCTTAAATTCACCTTATTGTAAGCGCACTTTGATATCCTCTCAACAGACGGGTCCGTGCCCGTCAAACAAAGGAGGAACATACATGGAAATATTAAAAATAGAACACCTGTGCAAAAGCTATGGCACGGGCGAGGCGCGCATTGACGCGCTGAAAGACGTGTCGTTCTCGCTGGAAAGAGGCGAGTTTGCCGCCGTTATCGGCGAGTCCGGCTCCGGCAAGAGTACGCTTTTAAACTGCATCGGCGCGCTTGACACGCCCACTTCTGGCAAAATCACGGTCGATGGGCAAGACCTCTTTTCCATGAAAGAGGAGCAGCGCGCCATCTTCCGCCGCCGTAATATCGGATTTGTCTTTCAGTCTTTCCAGCTCATCGCGGAGCTGAATGTGGAGCAGAATATTATTTTTCCCCTGCTTTTAGACTACCGTAAGCCGGACAAGGCGGCCGTGGAGGAGATTTTGGAATTGCTCGGCCTGACAGAGCGCCGCCTCCACCTGCCATATCAGCTCTCCGGCGGCCAGCAGCAGCGCGTTGCCATTGGCCGCGCGCTCATTACGAAGCCCAAGCTCATCTTGGCGGACGAGCCCACCGGTAACCTCGACAGCAAGAACAGTCAGGATGTCATTGAGCTTTTGAGCCGCGCCTCGCGCCGCTATCAGCAGAGCATTTTGATGATAACCCACAATAAAAATCTCACTGCGGCGGTGGACAGGGTCTTGCATGTGTCGGATGGCGTTCTCACGGACTTGGGAGGGAAAAAGGATGAAGCGTTATCTTGACCTCGTCCCCATATCCGCGCGGATACACAAAAAGCAAAACCGCATGTCCGTTTTCTGCATCGCGCTTGCGGTGTTCCTCGTCACTGCCATTTTTGGCATGGCGGATATGTTTGTGCGCAGTCAGATTCTGAAAGCACGTCAGGACTATGGAAACTGGCATATCCTCCTGCACGATATCACAGCGGAGGACGCGGCGGTCATAGCCGCGCGGCCTGATGTTGAGCTGTTAGTGCAGTACGACACGGTGAATTATTCTGCCGCGCAGGGCTATCTTGTCGGCGGCAGGGAGACCGTTATCTGCGGCAGCGGCGAGGAGTGGTTCAGTGAGATTTTCCCGGATGTGCTTGTAAAAGGCAGCGCACCAAGGCAGACCGGCGAGGCGGTCATCACGGATAATGCCGAAAACTTACTCGGCCTAAGGCTTGGCGACGACTTTGAGCTCAGTATGCCGGATGGCAATAAGCTCAACCTTACCGTGTCCGGCTTCGTAAAAACAGCCGCCCTTATCTCAAGAAACGACTGCTTTGGTATCTTCGTCACCATGGATGACTTCCGCGCCGTTGCCGCGCCCGGCGGCGATATACAGGGCGAGGCCGCAGGGGTGGCCGCGCCGTATTATCTGCGCTTTTCGAGTACGGGGAATGTGCAGGCAAAAATTGCCGAGCTCAAGGCGCAGTGCGGCGTTGAGGACTGGCAGATGCAGGAGAACACCATGCTCCTCGGCCTGCTCGGCCAGAGCCGCAGCTCATTTATGATGCGCATTTATGTAGCCGCCGCCGTGCTCTCGGTGCTCGTGCTGTGCGCGGGCAGCCTGATGATTGCAAGCAGCCTCAACAGTAATGTCGCCCAGCGGACGGAGTTTTTTGGCCTCCTGCGCTGTGTCGGCGCGACACCAAGACAGGTCATGTGCCTTGTTCGTAAAGAGGCCTTGAACTGGTGCCGCTTTGCTATCCCGGTTGGCGTGCTGTGCGGTGTGGCGGTAATCTGGGTCTTGTGCGCCGTGTTGCGTGTGCTCAGCCCGGAGTATTTCGGGGCGATGCCGGCGCTTGCTTTCAGCGCGGCAAGTGTGCTCGCGGGGCTTGTTATCGGCTTTCTAACCGTGCTCTTAGCGGCGCGCGCCCCGGCAAAAAGGGCGGCGCGGGTGTCGCCGCTGGCGGCCGTCTCCGGCGGCGCAAACGATTTGCAGCCCGTGCGCCGCGCGGCGAATACGAGGCTTTTCAAGGTTGATACGGCGCTCGGCATACACCACGCGCGAGAAAGCCACAAAAATTTTGCCCTGATGACGGGCTCATTCGCCCTCAGCATCGTGCTCTTCCTCTCGTTCTCTGTGCCCGCGGCCTTTTTTAACCACGCCCTGACCCCGCTTTACCCCTGGGCGGCGGATATCACCGCCACAAGTGCCGACGGCTTATGCAATATTGACCCGGCGCGCGTGAAAGAGCTTGCAGAGAACCCGGCGGTGGCCGCCGTGTACGGGCGCATGTGCGCATATAATCTCCCGCTTATAATAGACGGGGAGCGGAAAACCGCGCTGCTGGTGTCATATGACGCGCGGCAGTTTGACTGGGCGGGTGACTATTTGCAGTCCGGCTCGGTAAAGGGCGCGCGGGTTGATGTAAATACCGCGCTCGCGCTATACTCCGCGCAAAGCCTCATGCGGCCCGGAGACAAGCTGAGTGTGGAATACGGCGGGCAAAGTACGGAGCTGCAGCTCAGCGGCATACTCACCGTAAGCCCGGTGAAAGCCAATGTCGGCGAGGAGGTCATCATCTGCGCAGAAGACACCTTCCGCCGGATAACGGGGGAAAATGGATATGCCGTTGTCGATGTGCGTCTTGCAAAGGGCGCGACGGACGCGGAGGTAAACGAAATTCGCCGCGGTCTCGGCGAGGGGCTGAATTTCTCCGACAAGCGCGCGGACAACAGGAGCGTCATGGGCGCGTACTTTAGCGTCTGGCTTTTCATCTACGGCTTTCTCGTGCTCATTGCGCTGATAACCGTGTTCAATGTTATAAACAGCGTTGCCATGAGTGTTGCGGCGCGCGCGAAACAGTACGGGGTGTTCCGAGCAATCGGCCTCAGTAACATCCAGTTATCGCGCATGATAGTTGCGGAGGCGGCGGCCTATGCCGTCACCGGCTCGGTGCTCGGCACGGCACTTGGCTTGGGCTTGAATAAGCTTCTCTTTGACATTATGATAAGCGCCCGCTGGGGCGATACGTGGTCTGTGCCCGTCAGCGGCCTACTCTTCATCCTCCTGCTCGTGGCCGTCTCGGTGGTCTTGGCGGTGTACGCGCCGATAAAGCGCATACAAAAAATGTCCATAGTTGAAAATATCGGCGCACAATAAAATACAATAAAAATAGCCCCGCATGGCATATAAACCATGCGGGGCTTGAGACTGTAAAAAAACCATGCTGCAATGCAGAGAAAACAGAGCCGCAGGGGAGCGCGAGGGGTAACGAAGCGGCGGCGCGGGAGTGAATGATATGCCGGTGGCATATCAGAGCCGCGCCG
>CAUABY010000113.1 GCA_958427375.1 uncultured Eubacteriales bacterium | reverse complement strand
ACTTTGCAAGCTGGTGCTGCACAACGGTCTTGCCGGAGCCGAAGGGGCCGGGGACAGCGGCGGTGCCGCCCTTGGCGATGGGGAAGAGGGTATCAATGATACGCTGGCCGCTGTTCATGGGGCGGCTGGGGACGTACTTTCTGGTGTAGGGGCGCGCGATACGCACAGGCCAGCGCTGAATCATGGTCAGCTTGTGTTCCGCGCCCTTCGCGTCGCGCACGACGGCGATGGTGTCGGTGACAACGTGTTCGCCGCTCTCAACGCTCACAACCTCGCCGGATAGGCCGGGAGGCACCATAATCTTGTGGTTGATGGCGCTGGTCTCCTGCACGGTGCCGAGAATGTCGCCCGCGCCGACCTTGTCACCAGGCTTGGCGACGGGGACAAAGTCCCACTTCTTCTCGCGGTTGAGCGCGGGCACATCGGTGCCGCGGGTGATGGAGTCGCCGGTGAGGCGGCGCATCTCAGGCAGGGGACGCTGGATGCCGTCATAGATGTTGTCGAGCATACCGGGTCCAAGCTCAACGGACATCGGCATGCCGGTAGATTCGACAGCCGCGCCGGGTCCAAGGCCGGAGGTCTCTTCATAGACCTGAATGGAGGCCCGGTCGCCGGTCATGTTAAGGATCTCGCCTATCAGTCGCTGAGAGCCGACACGCACAACGTCAGATACGTTCGCGTCCGCCAGACCCTCGGCCACGACAAGCGGCCCAGATACTTTTGTTATAGTTCCGCTCATTTGTTTACCACCTTTATTAGTGTTGATGGACCGGGCTTAATCGCCCAGAATATTGGTGCCGACGGCACGTTCGACCGCGGCTTTAAGCGCCGACTGGCCGAGGCCGATGGAGCCCTCTCTGCCGGGAATGAGAATCACGGCGGGGGTGGGGCGATCCTTGAATTTATCTATCTCGTGAGCCATGTACTGGGCAAGAGTCTCTTCGATATAGATAATGGCGTAGTCCTCATTGTCGCGCGTGAGACGGCGCAGAATCTGTGTGGCTTCCACGGCGTCGGCCGCGGGGTAGGTCTCAAGGCCGAGCGCCTTGAAGCCCATGACGGTATCACTGCCGCCAATAACCGCAATTTTAAGCATACATATCACGCAGCCTTTCCCGGATGCTCTCCGGAGACACTCCGGCGAGGCGTCCTGTGAGGATCATTCTGACGGCGGTTATCTCATTTTCGACCGCGGCGATGTAGGCGACGACCGCCTCCGGCCCGTAGCCGATGAGCTTTGCGCGCTTGAGATAAGCGGTGACGGCGTTGTCGCAGGCCTTTTCAAAGTCTGTCATGCTGCCGCCGTCCATAGCCTCCGCGCCGAGCGCGGCGGCATGGTCGAGAAGGGAGTTTGCAAAGAGAGCGGCAATGCTCTCCTTATCGCCCGCCGCGGCAATTCTGTCAACGCCGACAGTGCCGCCGGGGATAAGCACTTCCTCTAAAAAATCAAAGCCCTTGCCCATGCGCACGGTGCGCACGGCGCTCTTGAGATTGGTGCTGTCAGTGAGAATATCCGCATACCCGCTGAGGAAGGGGCAGCCGAGCTCGTTTGCCGCGGCGCGCAGTTCCGCAAAGTATGCGCGGTCGAGGATAAAATCGGCAAGCTGGGGGTTAGAGGTGCGCGCGAGGGTGTTTTTGGCCTCGCTGAGCGCCGTGCCGAAAGCGGCGGGAAGCTGGCTTAGTCTATCCTCGTTATAGGTCTCCAGCAGTGTGTCCGGCTCCATGCGCCCGGAGGCGCTCATAAGCCTGCGTGCGTCCTGCCCCATGGCCTCGGCCTTGATGATGACCTTGGCGTTGTGGTAGTCGTACTTCATCTTGAAAACGTCGACAATGAGCTCGTCTGGCACGAGCTTTGCAAGCTCGGCGAAGATTTCGTCACGGCGGGTGCTGAGGCTGGCCTCAAGCTCCTTGACGCTCATCTGGCTCATGTCGGGGTAGCCGCTGTCGGTGAGCATTCTCGCGGCCTCTTCAAACGAGGCGGCGTCGAGCATACGGGCGGCCCTGTCGTTGTTCAGGAGCTTAGGCTCTCTTGCGCGGAGCATCGCGGACAAGCAGAGATATGCTTCTCTTTTATTTGACAATTTCTTACCTCCCTAATGGGGATCGTATGGCCGCAGCCATCAGCCGAAGAGGACTTTGGCGATTTCCGAGGACATTTCGCTGCGGCAAAGCTCCACAAGGAGCTCCACGGTGCAGTTGGCCTCGACGCTGCCGCGGCGGAGTATGAGCCCGCCGGCGAAGCTGCCGGTGTCATCGCTGAGCTTAAGCCCGCCGTTTGTGACGAGGGCGTTTGCCGCGCTGACAACATCAGCGCCGACGGCGGCCTTGTCGCGCGCGTTGAGGACGATTTCCTCATCGCCGCTGACGGCTGCTTTAGCCGCAAGCTTGGCCAGGAAGCTGACGTATTCGGCCTTCGGCAGGTTTACGAGCATGCCGCAGGCCCTGTCGAAGCTCTCCGAAACCATCTGCTGCTTGAGGGCGAGCAGGCCCTTTCTTGCCTCCATGCGGGCTATGCGGTCCATACTGTCCACTCTGTCCTGACAGTCGGCGGTGCCGGTGCGAATCTTTTCGCGGTAGAGTTCACCGGCCTGCTTATCGTAATCTGCCCGGATACTCGCGCACTGCTGCTCGGCCTGAGCGAGTATCGCGTCGGCCTGCTCCTTCGCGTCGGAGCGGATATGCGCGATTATATTTTCAGTGCCTTTCATAGTATCTCCTGTCTAAAAATATTTGAGATTATGCGAGAGTATCAAAATCAGATGGCGATGCCGTTGAGCATCATGAAGGAAGCCAGCAGGGAAAGAATGGCGTAGAACTCAACAGTGATGCAGAGGATCATGCCCTTGGACCAGTCGTCCGGCTTCTTTGCGAGGATGTTGATGGAAGCGGCAGCGACCTTGCCCTGGCAGATAGCGGAGAACAGACCGCCGAAAGCGATGGGCAGGCAGGCCATCATGACCTGGAAGCCGGCCTCAACGCTCATACCGGGGACGAGCTTGGAGAAGGCGAGGAACCAGATAACGAAGCCGTACAGACCCTGGGTGCCGGGGATAACCTGAAGAATCATTGCCTTACCGAACTTGCTGGGGTCCTCGGAGATGAGGCCAGCGCCTGCTTCACCGGTCATGCCGGTGCCCTTTGCGGAGCCGATGCCTGCCATGAAAGCAGCGAGACCGGCGCCGAGAATACCGATTGCGTATCCGCCGATAGTGTTAAGAAAATCCATTTTAATTTCCTCCTGATTATTTCTTGTTTGTTGAATATGTAGCCGTCAGTCTTTAGCTCTGACGTATTTGCTCTTGAATCCCAGAGGCTCGAAAGGCTTGCCGCCGTCCTCATAGAACTTGCCGAAGAACTCAAGACACTGCAGTCTCAGGTCGTGTACGAAGCAGCCGAGAAGGTTGAGTGCGAAGTTGAGCGCCTGACCGATGAGGAAGATGACGAAGAAAACGAGAACCGTGAAGAAATTCACGCCGTTTTGTGCGGGCATTGCGGCGATGGTGTTGAAAACCTGGGCCACAACGCTGCCCGCGAGCATGAGCGCCATAATACGCGAGTAGGAGAGAATGTCGCCGAACCAGCCGGTGAGCGTATTGTAGATGCAGCCGAAAGCCGCGGTCACCTTGCCGAAGCCCCTGGAGTGGCGGCCTGCGCCGAAGAGCAGGGCGACAACGCCGATGATGAGGATAACCTCGCCCGGAACAAACAGCGCGTCAAGGCCGGCAAGGGGTTTGAGTGCCATCAGAACGCCGCCGAGAAGTATGACCCAGAGCGGACCCTCTTCAAAGATGCCGTCCATGATGTTGCCGCGCTTTGCTTTCATGTGGAAGCTGACGGCCATACCTGCGTTGAGGTGGATAAGGCCGAGCACCATCGAGCCGTAGAGCACGACTTCGCTGTTGTGTACGGGGCTGAACACATAGGGAAGCCCTTCCCAAGTGCTGCTGGGGTTGAACATATGTACGAGCTGATACGGCGCGTCGCCGAAGCAGCCGCCGGTCAGCGCGCCCATAACGATGGTGGAGATGCCGCAGTAGAGCAGCAGCTGGCAGAACACCTGCGTGCCGCCCAGAGGCTTCATCTTCTTCATCGCGACAATGGCGGCGACCACCATCAACACGCCGTAGCCGATATCCGCAAACATCAAACCGAAGAACAGAATGAAGAACGGGGCCATCAGCGGGTTGGGGTCAACGCTGCCGTATGCCGGGAGGGAGTACATGTTCGTGACCATGTTGAGTGCGTTTGTAATCTTGTTGTTCTTGAGAGATACGGGAACCTGTGGGTATTCGTCCTCCTGCGGGTCGCGGGCTTCCCACGCGCAGTCAAATTTGTCGAACACCTTGGCGAGCTCCGCCTCTCTTTCGGCGGGCATCCAGCCCGTCATCATCACGCAGGAAGCCGTGCCGTAGAGCTTGCCCTCGGCCTCGGCCAGAGCCAGCTGGGTGCTGAGCCTGTCGACGGCCAATTTCAGCTCGTCGCGGCGCACGGACTCGTCCGCAATCGCGGCGGCACAGGCGGATTTCTCCGCCGCCAGGTCGTTCAGCGCCTTGTCAGCCTGCGCCGCGGTCTCGCGCGCGGTGCCTTCAAAGCCCGCGAACGAGGCGGCCGTGAAGCCGAACGTGCGCAAAACCTCCTGTACCTCAGCCGCCGCCTCGCGGATGAACACCACGGCGGCGTACTGGCTGCTCTTGTCCTGAGAGATGGGGAAAAGCTCCGCCTCTTCGCTTGCCAGAGAAAGCGCGCTCTCCACGTCAGCAAGCTTCACCTTGTTCTGGAAGCTGCCGAGCACCACGCCTGCGCGCTGAGTACCCTCGGCGCCGAGCGGCATGTCCAAATCAAGCCACGGCTGAAGCGACTCGATAAGACTGCGCTGGCGGCTCTCCTCGGCGTTGATGCGCTTGATGCGCTCATCATTGCCGCAGATAGCCTCGGCAGTCTTGAGCGCGGCGGGCAGGGTGGAGGTGTCCATCAGCACCGCGCCGTCAACTTCGGGCTTGGGCGCGAGGAGCTTGCTCTTGGCTGGGGCGTACCTGTCGAGCAGTTCCACGGCGTGGCTGAGAGTTGACTGCTGAGCCTTGAGCGCGGAGAGCTGTGAATCCTCCCGCGTCAAAAGCCCCTCAAACTCACTGCCCTCAATGTCGCCTTCCATTTCGGAAAACTCCACGCAGCCGTGTTTGATGAGCTCGCGCAAAAGAGCGTCCTTCTTCGAGCGAACAGCAAGAAGATAGAGCTTTTTCATTTGTCGAATGGCCATCTTAGCTGTTCACTATCCTTTCCACTACAAGAGTTGCGGCTTTCTCAAGCTTGCCCTCGGCCTCGGCGCGAAGCTGCGCCTTTTTCGCCTCAAGCTCAGCGGAAAGACCGCCTGCTGCGTTCATTGCTTTCTCGTCAGCCTGCCGCCGCAGCTCGGCAAGCTCATTCTCGGCCTTGACACCGGCCGCCTCAACGGCTGCTTTGCCTGCCGCCTCAGCGTCGGTTTTCATCTGTCTTGCCTTGGCCTCGGCCTGCGCAATGGCGGCCTTTGCGTCGGCTTCTGCCTGTGTTATGCTGGCAATAGCCTCAAATGACACTGGCTCACCCCCTTTATCGGATGATTTTATTTTGCTGTTGATAGGGAAAAGCGGGAATAATATAATACTGGTCGGTAGAAACCCGCATTGCATTAATCCTATGATACCGCACAAGTGCACTTGTTTCAAGCCAAAACTGCCAAAAAGCCCTGACAAAATAACTACTATTCGTTGCAATATGCCAAGCATTTGACAAGGGCTGACAAGAAGTGAATAAGTGCGGCAAGCTGACGGCCACGCTCTGCGGCTCTGCTGACCTGATAATATATTAAACCACGCTGTCAGATATTTGTCAAACGGCTTTGGGGCATCTTTGCTGTTTTCTAATAATAGATTTTTAAATATTATTATGAGAGATTTGCATGGGTAAGAACAGGGCGGCGAATAGAAATTCCAATCATGTGCGAAACTCCTCGTGGAGCTTTGCCGCTTCGTGAAAGGGGTCGGAAAACCGAAGTCCATCGGCTCTGTTGTGTACAGGCTGTGCCCGCAGGCGCGTTTCTGGGTGCAATCCATTGGCTCCCTCGTCAGAGGGAGGCATTGCGGAGTGCTTGGATTCGGTTGGGAAAGAGCAGAATATAGAATGGCAAAAATAACACGGCGGCGGGGGAGAATTAACCTCTGCCCCGCCGCCGTGTTTGGGTTGGTTGATAAACCGGATTTGGTTGATAAACCGGATTTTTATTTTTTATGCCACGCCATGACGATAAACCGGAATTTGAATACTACGATTTTATGAGCGATTATCGCTCACCGTGGGTTTTCAATAAAATCCTCCAAAAGCCTTGAAAACAAAGGATTTTTCGCAGTGTGTTCGCCTTATCCCTTTATTTAGTTTCGCGCGAGCTTACCTTTGCCCTAACCGCTCATAAGGGCAAAAGCAAGGGCAAGAAAATCACACAACAGGATATAACAACGTGTGGCAATCGGAGAACTGTGATGTATGTGCGAATATATTATAGCGGAGGATTTCAATATGGACAAGTACATTTTTGACGAGAACAACGGTCTTTGGCATGAACTGATTGGCGACTACTATTTGCCCTGCCTGACCGTACCCGCTGAAGAAGAACAGCCTGTTGGCATATGGGGGCAGCGGCACAAGCGGTATCTCAAAGAACACCGTCCAGCCCTGTATAACGCCTTGCTGTTGAGCGGTAAGCTGAACGGCTACCTCGCTGATATTGACCAGCAGGCACAGGAAATGACGGAAACCCTTATCCGGCAAATGGTAGAAAGGCATGGTATTTCGGAGACCCTTAAGGCGGCGGATCAAATGGCGTGGATAGGACTGGTGAACAAATGTAAGGCCCAGGTGGAGGAAATCATTTTTTCTGACCTGATATATGTTTAGCTCCCAAATCAAGTGCGCCCCGGCCATGAACCGAACCAGAAAAAACGGACAATAGACAAAACACCCCCTGATGTAGGAAAA
>CAUABY010000112.1 GCA_958427375.1 uncultured Eubacteriales bacterium | reverse complement strand
TAGGCCGCAGGCACAACTTCCAGCAGGCCGTCAACGCCGTGAAGGACGCGCGCCGCGCGGGCTTTGACAACATCAGCGTCGATTTGATGTACGGTCTGCCCAGCCAGACAAAAACCGACTGGGCGGACACGCTGGCAAAGATTGTGGAGCTGCACCCGGAGCATATCTCCTGCTACGCCCTGAAGCTTGAGGAGGGCACGAGGATGTACGACGAGTACTCAGGCTCCGCCATCATGCCGGATGACGACGAGCAGGCGGACATGTACTCATACGCCGCCGAAATGCTTGAGCGCTATGGCTACATGCACTATGAGGTATCCAATTTCTGCGCACCCGGCTTTCAGTCGCGCCACAACATCAAGTACTGGACGCTCAGTGACTACATGGGCTTCGGCCCCGGCGCGCACTCGTGCATCGGAAACCTGCGCTACAGTTATGTGCGCGACCTCAAGCAGTACATTGCAGGGGTTTTCCGCGGCACAAGCATTATTGACGAGTACAAAAATGTCGACCCGCTTGAACGCGCGGTTGAGTATGTGATGCTCTCCATGCGCACGGCGCACGGCATTGCCGAGATTGATTACAGGACGCGCTGCCAGTGCGACTGGAAGCCGATCGAGCGCACACTGCGCGCCTTTGCCAAAAAGGGCTGGGCGGAAAAAACCGGGGAGCGCTGGCATTTCACCGTGCCGGGCTTCCTCATCTCAAACCAGCTTATAGGCATCATGCTTGAGGTGCAGGCCACGGGCCGCCTTGAGGGCACACCCTGGCTTCTGGAAAATGACAATGAGGACGAGCCGGAGCTTGACATTGAGCTTCCGCCCGGTGAGGACGAGCTCTTCACGCAGTTATACGAAGAGCACACCGGCGCAAAATGAGAGAAAAAACAGGGCTTTTATGAGGGTTTACAGTGAGAGAGAGTAAAAAGAACAACGGCTATGTCAGCAGGCATGCCGCGGCCGAGGTCTCCGAAGCGGAAGAGAACGCGGAGCTTTACGAGAAGCCCCGCAAGGCAAAAAAAGAGAAGCCGCCTAAGGAGAAGAAAGCCAAAAAATCCAAACACCCGGAACTGAGCGAAGAGGAGCTTGAGCTTCGCGCCGCGGCAAAGAGTGAGCGCAAGCGCAAGGCCGAAATTACCTTTACCATAATAGGCATAATTTTAGTATTGCTTGCCTCCGCGCTCACTTTCGGCGGCTACTATGTGTCAAATAACGGTTTGACCGTGCCCAACGTCTATGTGGACGGCGTTGCCGTCGGCAATATGACGCAGAGTGCGGCGGTCGAGGCTATCAAGGCCAGCGGCTGGGAAGAGCGCGCGGCAAAGCCGCTTGTTGTCAAGCTCTTTGACGCGGCCGAGTTTGACATTGAGCAGTACAAATCCGGCGCGATGCAGACCCCGGAGGAGGCTGCCGCCAGAGCCTTTGCCTATGGGCACAGCGGCAACTGGTACAAGAACCTCTTCTGTTACGCTAAGGGCTATATTGTGCCCGTGGAGCTGAACGACCTTGATTTGGAGCTTGACACCGAGTACATTCAAGCCCAGTGCAAGCTTGGCGTTGATGAGCTTAACAAGGCGCTCGGCGACGGCGGATATGAGGTGGACAAGGACAAGTCCGTACTGCGCATGACTAAGGGCGCGGGCGACTTGAGCTTTGACTATGACGACATGACCGCCGCTGTCGTTTCCGCGCTGAAAGCGGGCAGGAGTGAGCTGAGCTACACCCAGCTTGCCGCACAGCCCAAGGCCCCTGACTTTAAGGCGATATTCGACGAGCTCTCCGCGGAGCCCGCCGACGCATACTACACCGACGACAACACTTTCACGGTTGTAGACGATGTGGAGGGCTGTGATTTCAGCGTGGATGACGCCGCGCGTATCTGGCAGGCGGCGGAGGTCGCAAGCGAGGTTGAAATCCCCGTAAAACTCACCTTCCCCGAAATCACGGGCGATGAGCTGAGAGGGCGGCTTTTCCGCGACACGCTTGGCTCGATGACGACCTACTTCCCCAACAGCTCCGACGACCGCATCAACAACATCAAGCTCGCCGCGAGCAAGATTAACGACATGATTCTCTACCCCGGCGATGTGTTCTCATACAATGACACCGTCGGTCAGCGCACTGAAGAGGCGGGCTTCCGCATGGCGGGGGCGTACTCCAACGGCGAGGTCGTGCAGGAGCTTGGCGGCGGTATCTGTCAGGTATCGTCCACGCTCTACAGCGCCATGCTCTACTCCTACCATCTCACCACCGTGCAGCGCTCGCCGCACTACTTCCCTGTTGACTACCTTGAAAAAGGCTATGACGCCACTGTCAGCTGGCCAAAGCCCGACTTCAAGTTCCGCAACGACCGCGACTACCCTGTCAAGATTGTCGCCACTGTCAACGATGTTGACCGCTATATCACTATAGACATCATGGGCACCAACCTTGACGGGACGTATATTGAACTGAAAAAGGACACCTATTCCTACAATAACGACCGTTATCCGTGGATAATGGAGGGTTATGGCGTGCAGGTGCACCGCCTTGTGTATGACGCAAACGGCATGCAGATTGACCAGATTGACGAGATATACGACGTGTACCACACCCATGAGGCGACCGACCAGATAAAGGCGCTCGACGCGCAGGCCGCCGCGGCGGAAGCGGCGGGTCTGCAGATGCCGGCGTGAGCTGACATCCGTCCCACGCCCACCCAGGCCGAAGCCCGCGCCGCAGTGACGCGGTGCGGGTCCGGCCGCCGGTTTGTTTGATAACTCTACAGCTCATCTGCTGTATTGCTATATTGAGAAGAAAAGGGAGAAAAGCCAATGGAAAAAAAGACCTTCTACATCACTACCCCGATATACTACCCCTCCGACAAGCTGCACATAGGCCATACCTACTGCACTGTTGCGACTGACGCCATAGCTCGCTACAAGAGACTGTGCGGCTATGACGTGATGTTCCTCACCGGCACCGACGAGCACGGCCAGAAGATTGAGGAAAAGGCCAAGGCCGCAGGCGTGAGCCCGCAGGAGTTTGTCGACAAAATAGTCACCGGTAAAAACGGCATCCTCGATTTGTGGAAGCTGATGAACGTATCCAACGACCGTTTCGTGCGCACGACTGACGATTACCACGTCAAGTCCGTTCAGCGCATTTTCAAGAAGATGTACGACAATGGCGACATCTACAAGAGCACCTACAAGGGCAAATACTGCACCCCCTGCGAAAGCTTCTGGACCGAGAGCCAGCTTGTTGACGGCAAGTGCCCCGACTGCGGGCGCGAGGTTCACGACGCGGAGGAGGAGGCGTATTTCTTCCGCCTCTCCAAGTACGCAAAGCCCGTGCAGGAGCTTTTGGAGAGCGGCACTTTCCTCACTCCCCCGTCCCGCGTCAATGAGATGATAAACAACTTCATCAAGCCCGGCCTTGAGGATTTGTGCGTCTCCCGCACGAGCTTCAGCTGGGGCATCCCCGTGGACTTTGACCCCGGCCACGTCGTCTACGTCTGGGTTGACGCACTGACAAACTACATCACCGCCCTCGGCTATGATAACGACACATACAACGACTATGACAAGTACTGGCCGGCAGACGTTCACATCGTCGGCAAGGAGATAGTCCGCTTCCACTCCATAATCTGGCCCGCAATGCTTATGAGCCTCGGCCTTCCCCTGCCCAAGCGCGTGTACGGCCACGGCTGGCTCGTGATTGACGGCGGCAAAATGAGCAAGTCCAAGGGCAACGTGGTTGACCCCTACCTGCTCGCTGACCAGTTCGGCGTGGACGCGCTGCGCTTCTTCCTGCTGCGCACTTTCCCCTTTGGCTCTGACGGCAACTTCTCCAACGAGCTGCTCATCAGCACTATCAACACCGACCTTGCAAACGACCTCGGCAACCTCGTCTCCCGCACAACTGCCATGGTTGAGAAGTACTTCGGCGGTACGCTCACAGCCGAGCGCGAGGCCGAGCCCATGGATGACGAGCTTGTCGCGCTGATTCGCTCCACCCGTGATGCTTACGCTGCGCAGATGGACGAGTTCCAGCTGCACCTCGCGCTTGAAGAGGTCTTTAAGCTCATCCAGCGCGCGAACAAGTACATTGACGAGACCGCCCCCTGGGTGCTCGCGCGCGACGAGGCCAAGAAGCCCCGCCTCGCCTCCGTCATGTATAACCTGCTTGAGGCACTGCGCGTCGCGCTCATCATGCTCACGCCGTTCATGCCGGACAGCTGCGCCAAGGCCTTTGAGCAGATTGGCGCGGCTGCCGAGCACACCACCTGGGAGCACGCCGGGGAGTACGGCGTTCTGCCCGCCGATGTCAAGGTTCACAAGGGCGAAACGCTCTTCCCACGCATTGACGCGGTGAAGAAGCTGGCCGAGCTTGAAGAGCTGGAAAAGGCTGCCCGCGCACCTCAGGTTGAGGCAAAGCCTGTCCTGCCCGACGTGACTATTGACGAGTTTGCCAAGTGCGACATGCGCGTGTGCAAGGTGCTCGCCTGCGAGGCCGTGAAAAAGTCGGACAAGCTTTTGAAGTTCACCCTCAATGACGGCAGCGGCACTGACCGCGTCATTCTCTCCGGCATCCACCATTTCTATGAGCCGGAACAGCTCGTCGGCAAGACCGTTGTCGCCATCCTCAACCTGCCGCCGCGCAAGATGATGGGGCAGATGTCCAACGGCATGCTCCTCTCCGCCGTGCGCGAGGTGGACGGCAAGGAAGAGCTGCACCTGCTCATGCTGGATGACAGCGTCCCCGCCGGCGCCCAGCTCTGCTGATTCTTAAAAATTCCTCCTGATTTTATTGGGAGGAATTTTTTCATTTTCTTCCCCGCCCGCGTTGACTATGGCGGCGCTATATGATAAAATATTGGCAAGGCGGAAGCAGGAAATATTATATGGTTATTTTTGAATTAAGGAAGTGGTATTTTGAATCTGACACCTGAACAGCAAGCTCTTCTCAACGGCGAGAAGGGCGAAATGATGGCAAAGGTTATGAAAACGCTTGTCATGTACGGCGACACTTTTGATGCCGAGCGCATGGTGCCTGTGACGAGCAAATACGGCCACACCGTCATATCTTACGGGCTCAAGGCCTTGCAGCCCGTGTACGACCTTTTTGACCAGCTCATAGCAAGCGGGCTGACCAACGGGCAGAAATTCACCGCCGACCCGCGCCCGCTCGACAGCAATGTTCCCTCCAACTTTATTGAGAATCTGGTGTTCAAGAAGTTCATGTACACTGAGCAGAAGCGTTTTGAAAAGCAGCTTTCCAAGCTCGGCATTGTTGATGACGATGCCTACAGCTGCACCTGTTACGTTGACCAGATGGACAACAAGCCCGCCAAGGGCGATATCCTGAGCTGGGCGGAGAGCTCAGCCGTTGTATACGCAAACTCCGTGCTCGGCGCGCGCTGCAACCGCAACTCCGGCATGATAGAGATTATGGGCTCAATCGCCGGTTTCGTGCCTGAGTTCGGCCTTTTGACCGACGAGGGGCGCAGGGCCTCCTGGGTCATCGAGGTCAAGTGTACGCACAAGCCTGAGGCTCAGCTTCTGGGCTCGGCCATCGGTATGAAGGTAATGGAAGAGGTGCCCTATGTCAAGGGGCTTGACAAGTGGCTCGGCACCGAGCTTGACGATGAGGCGTGCAGCTATCTCAAGGATTTCGGCGCGGCGACGGCTTCCAACGGCGCGGTCGGGCTCTATCACATTGACAAGCTCACGCCTGAGGCTAAGGAGCTGGGCGAGGCGCTCATCAAAGAGGGCGCACAGGTCTATGTCATTGATGACGCTGAGCTTCAGCGCGTTCAGGACAACTACCCTGTTATCTGGAAAGACAAGGGCGCAAAGCCGGAGCTGTGCTTTGTCGGCTGCCCGCACATGACTCTGCGCCAGATTATGGACTGGGCGGACAATATTGAGGCGAAGCTTCGCGCAAACGGTATGGACAAGATAAGCGTGCCGACTGTTTTCACGGCGTCCCCGGCTGTCATCAAGGGGCTGAACAACAGCCCTTACGCCTCAAAGCTTGCAGATTATGGCGTGATAGTCAGCTACATCTGCCCGCTTATGTACATGAACAATCCTCTGTGCAAGAGCAAGGCGGTCATCACATCTTCCAACAAGCTGCGCACATATACCAGCGCGCGCTACTACAGGGAGGAAGAAATCCTTGACATTATCACGAGCAAGGAGGGCAAAAAATGAAAGAGTTTAAGGGTCGTGTAATCGTTCCCGGCACATGCAGCGCCGAAGCACTTGTCAGTCACGGCGGCTTCAACACCCTTGCCAGCTATCAGATGGCCATGATGTTCGGCGACAAGAAGGTCAAGTGCGGCGACCAGAATAATCCCGACCTCTACAAGCAGTCAATGATTGGCAAGGCGCTGTGCCTGCCGCAGACCATCGGCTCCACCACCGGCGGCATGGTGCTCTACACCGTGTGCGCGCGGGAAAAGCAGCCTGCGTGCATGCTCTTTTCCATGTCGATTGACTCGCTCGCCGCCTCCGGCGCAATTCTCGCAAGCGTCTGGACTGAGGCCAAGATGCCCGTTATCGACAGGCTCGGCGATGAGTTTTTGGACTATGTCAAAACCGGCATGAGTATAACCGTGAAGGATGACGGCGTAGTCGTGGTCGGGTAAGCGCAGAATATTATAGGCAAAGTACATATTAATAATTTAATATGGAATTACGAAAAAGGGGGCGGCTCTGCCGCCCCTTTTTGCTTGGTTTATGCCCTCGGTTTGATTGGCTGAAAAGCGCGCCGTGTTTTGCGGTGAATTGCGGCTTAGCATTCTGCTCTTGACTATTTTTGCGCTGAGTGGTAAATTATATTAGTCACAGAAAGTAGTCACAGAAAGCTTCACAACACACGCCGGTGTGGTGAAATGGTAGACACAAGGGACTTAAAATCCCTCGCTGGCAACAGCGTACCGGTTCGAGTCCGGTCACCGGCACCAGCTCTAAACAACCCCTTATGGCACGAATCCCCGCCTTGCGGCGAGGCTTCTTAGCCGGACGGGGTTGTTTTTCGCCTCCAAATCGAACCCG
>CAUABY010000111.1 GCA_958427375.1 uncultured Eubacteriales bacterium | reverse complement strand
GGCCGTACTATGTAAAGTCACAGTTTCAGCCGGAGTTTGAGTTTGATGACGCGGCTCGGCTATGCAGGGAGCTTGGCGTTGAGATGACCGTAATCAAGCTTGACATTCTGGCTGACGAAAGCATCACGGCAAACCCTGAAAACCGCTGCTACTTCTGCAAAAAGCGGATAATGGCCGCCATACGCGCGGCGGCGGACCGCGACGGCTATGAAAAAATAATCGACGGCACGAACGCCAGCGACAGCGGCAGCGACAGGCCCGGAATGCGGGCGCTGAGCGATGGCGGAATTCTTTCCCCCCTGCGTATCTGCGGCTTGAGCAAGGGCGAGATTCGCACGCTTTCAAAGGAGGCAGGGCTGTTCACGCACGACAAGCCCGCCTATGCCTGCCTTGCCACGCGCATACCCGCCGGGGAGCGGATAAGCGCGGAAAAGCTTGAAACCATTGAAAAGAGCGAGGACTTTCTCTTCTCCATGGGCTTCACGGATTTCCGCGTGCGCCTGCGCGAGGGCGGGGCGCTGCTGCAATTCACTGCGGAGCAGCAAGCGCGGGCGGCGGAGCGCTTTGATGAGATTGAGCGCGGTTTGCTGCCGTACTTCACGAAGATAAAAATTGATTCAACCGCGAGGGAGAAGAGCAAGTGAAAACACTATATATTGACTGCGCGATGGGCTGTGCGGGAGACATGCTCACGGCGGCGCTTTCGGAGCTGCACCCGGACAGGGCTGAGTTCCTGCGCAAAATGAACGCTGTTCTGGACGGGAAAGCCGTCATTTCCGCCGCGGACGACATGAAATGCGGCATAAAGGGTACGCATGTGACAGTGCTTATTAACGGCGAAGAAGAGGGCGAGGCCGCACACGGGCGCGACGAGCGCAGCCGCGATGGCCACGGGCACAGCGAGCACGGTTGCGGCGCACACGCGCATCACCATCACACCGGACTGCGCGAAATCATGACGTTTATCGACACCGTTGATTTGCCGGAGAAGGTAAGAGCCGACGCAAAAGCGGTTTACACCATTCTTGCCGAGGCGGAGAGCCGCGTACATGGGACTGAGATTGAAAACATCCACTTTCACGAGGTGGGCTCGCTGGATGCGGTGGCGGATGTGCTGAGCGTATGTGAGCTTATGTATGAGCTTGCGCCGGAAAAAATCATGGCCTCGCCGGTGAATGTCGGCGCGGGTATGGTGAAGTGTGCGCATGGCGTTCTTCCCGTTCCCGCCCCAGCGACTGAGCTTATACTGCGCGGCGTTCCAATTTACTCAGGCGCCGTGAAGAGCGAACTGTGTACGCCCACTGGTGCCGCGCTTCTCAAGCACTTTGTAACAGATTTTGGCGCGTTGCCGGTGCTTAATGTGGAGAAAGCCGGCTATGGCACAGGGAAAAAGGACTTTGAGGCTGCCAATGTGGTGCGGGTGTTTCTCGGCGAGACTGAAAGCGCCGGGCAGCAGGTCATTGAGCTTGTATGCAGCATAGACGATATGACGGCGGAGGAGCTCGCCTTTGCGATGGAGGAGCTTTTTGCCGTGGGTGCGCTGGATGTATACTTTACCAATATTACCATGAAAAAATCAAGGCCGGGGGTCATGCTGACCTGCATGTGTAATGAGGGCGAGCGTGACAAGCTTCTGCGCTGCATGTTCAAAAACACAACGACGCTGGGCATCCGGGAATACGTATGCAATAGGTATAAGCTCTGCCGGACGATACACACGCTTGAGATGAAATATGGCTCTGTACGGGTAAAAAGCGCGGAGGGCTATGGCGTAAGCCGCAGTAAATGTGAGTATGAGGATTTGGCCGACTTGGCGAGAGCCAACGGCAAAAGCCTGTGGGACGTGCGGAACTGCGTATTTGATGCTTTCAGGGACAGCTGAGCACGGGAGGGAAACCTGCGCCAGCGTAAGGGATATGGATTTATATTTAAATGCTCTTGACTTCCTTGTCAAGAGCATTTATAATTCTTGTTATATAACACATGTTATTAATCATAGGGAGTTGATATAAGTGCCGCCGAAGGCAAGAATAACAAAAGAGATGCTCATTGACACGGGCTTTGAGATTGCGCGCGAAGAGGGCGCTGAGAGCATAAACGCGCGGGCGGTGGCCAGGCAGCTCGGCTGCTCGACACAGCCGGTCATGTACCATTTCGCCACGGTGGACGATTTGAAGCGGGCGGTCTACACGAGAGTCGACCGGTTTCACTCGGAATATTTGATGCGCGCGGGAGACGGGCAGATTGACCCGCTGCTGAGCATTGGCCTGAACTACATCCGCTTTGCGATTGAGGAGCCTAATCTATTTCGCTTTCTCTTTCAGTCCGGCTTTGCGGTGGAGGGCAGTGTTTTGGAGATGATAGATTCCGAGGAGCTTGCGCCCGTGCTCGGCGCGATGCAGGCGGGCATGGGGCTGAGCATGGAAAAGACGAAGGAGGTCTTTTTGACCCTCGCCCTTTTCGCGCACGGCTATGCGAGCATCATCGCCAACAACGCCCTCGAATTTGACGAGGCGCTGGTAGCAAGCCATCTGGAACGGGTATATGTGGGCGCGGTAATGGCCGCGCAGGAGGATGCAAAATGAAAAAACTATATGAGAAAAACGAGCTGGGCTTTGCCCTCGTATGGATTGGTATTTACTGCGTTTTGCAGTCCGTGGCAAACCCGCTGAACGATATTATCGGCGTACGCTATCTTGTAAGCGCACTCTTCTGCGCGGTACTGGCGGCTGCAATCTTCATATTTATCAAACGAAACGGACTTATAGAGCGCTTCGGGCTGTGCCGCTCTACTCTGCCCGCGCGGCGCTTTCTCTACTACTTTCCGCTCGTGATTTTAGCAACGCGCAATTTCTGGAACGGCGCGTCGGTGAATTTTTCGGCGGCGGAGATAATCTGCCACGTTATTTTGATGCTGTGCGTCGGCTTTGTGGAGGAGGTCATTTTCCGCGGCTTTCTCTTCAAGGCGATGGCGCGGGACAACGTGAAGTCAGCCATCGTCGTATCGAGCATAAGCTTTGGACTGGGGCATCTGCTGAACCTTGTGAACGGCAGCGGCGCCGGGATTATAGAAAACCTCATGCAGGTTACGGGTGCTGTCGCCATCGGCTTTATGTTTGTGATTATCTTTTACCGCGGCGGCAGTTTGCTGCCCTGCATCATCACCCACGCCGCAATCAACATCACAAGCGCCTTTGCAAACGAGGCGGGTTTTACAGTGGAAAAGCGGCTGTATTTCCAGCTGGCGCTCTTCGTGATAACCCTCGGCTATGCCTTTATTCTCACAAAAACCCTGCCCAAAGGCGCGGTTAACGAGCGATAAGAACAGAAATGAGACAATACCCGTGGACTTCAAATGAAGCCCACGGGTATTCAGCTTGTCAAAAAAGTCTGAAATAGACTTTTTTGACCGCTTCATCCGCCGAGCATTTTGATGGTATCAAAATGCTGCTTCGCCCGAAAGGCCTTGATTTTCAAGGCTTTTCGGCGGCGGTTTATTGTATTTGAGGCGGGCCTTTTCTCGCTGCGGCTCGGTCACGGCGCGGCTCTGATATGCCACCGGCATATCATTCACTCCCGCGCCGCCGCTTCGCTACCCCTCAAGCTCCCCTGCTGCTCTGTTTTCTTTACATTGCAGCATAGTTTTTTGACAGTCTCAATACCCGTGGACTTCAAATGAAGCCCACGGGTATTATTTTTTTGCGCCTTGCCTTGCGTGTTACTTTTTTTGCGCCTTGCTCATTCCGCCTCGCGCAGGCGCTCAACAACGCTGCTGCGGGCGCCGCGGCTGTACATTACCGAGGGTATCAGCCAGCCCAGCAGGGCAAAGACAGGGATTGCGGCGAGGACGGGCGCGATTGTAAAGCGCGCGGAGAAAAACCAGAACATACTCTCCAGCATGTGCCCGGCAAGCGGGGTGATGAGCGCGGCGAACACCAGCGCCGCCACGGCCGAGCCGAGGGAGTAGAAAAGTCCCTCATAGATGAGCATGGCCTTGAGCTGCCGGTTCTCCATGCCCACCGCTTTCAGCACCGCAAACTCACGGCGGCGGGAGATGATGCCGGTCATGATGGCGTTCATGAAATTGAGAACGCCGACAAGGCCGATAATCGCGCACAGCAGCCCGCCGAGGAGCAGGAACATGCTCTGGAATCCCTCAAACTCGGCGCGGAGCGTGGCCTTGCTCTCATACATGAGCGGCGCGAGCGCCCCCTCTGTCAGTTTGGCGAGATAGGCTTCGGCGGCCTCTTCCGCCTCAGCATCGGGCGTATCGAAGATATACACCATCGGCGTGGGCGCCTTGCCGCTGTCCGCGGCGAGCCTGTCAGCCGAGAGGAAGAGATTATACGCCCCGCCGAGATTATAGCGGTGGGTGATGGAGGTGGGCACAATGACATAGGCGCAGACGGTATAGTCCACGTCGTGCTGACCCTCGGTGACGCGCTGCCAGCAATCCGGAGGTGTGTTCTCGTCGGCAAGCTCACCGGTGCGGCTGTCGATATAATACGCGGCGTCCGTATAGCTGAGAGTGAGTGTGGAGCCGATGGGCGGGTAGAAATCCATATTATGGATATTGCCGTAATCGTCAGTGTCCACGCCGAGGGCTATCATATTCTCAGCGCCCTGAATTATCGGCTCAAGCTCGCCCTCGACCAGCGTGAGCTTTTCAAAAAGCGGGGTGTCCAGCCCCTCAAGCAGCGTATTTTCCATGACGAGCTCGCCGCGCCGCTGGCGATACGAAAGCTGCTGGTCTATGCTCTCGTCACTGCCGAAATTCTGCATGTCCATGCGCCATTTGTCCTCAGGCATCCAGCAGAATACGCCTGTCTGCGTATACCCCGTGCCAGAGAGTGAGTGAGTGGTATTATTCTCGATATCCGCAATCTCCGCCGCAGTGATGAAGCTGCCGTCCGACCTGTAGCGGAAGTAGTCGGGTGTGCTGACAATGAAGTCCGCACTGCTCCGCTGCGCGAGGAACTTTTCCATGTCAAAGCCGCCGACAAAGAGCACCAGCACGTTTAGAAGCACGACCGACAGCGCGAGGGAGACAATGACGAGCACGGTTTTGCTCTTATTGCGGCCAAGATTGGCAAAGGCCATCTGGTGTACCTTCGCTCCGCGTGTGGCGCGGCGCTTTTTTCTGCTCTTGCTGACCTCTGTATACTTCGTCGCTTCCACAGGTGAGACCTTGGCGGCAATTTTACCGGGGCGCGCGCAGGAGAGCAGCACCGTGAAGAGCGCAAAGAACGCGGAGACGACAAAGATTAGAGGAGATACGCTGATGTCAGTATAATTCGCGCCGATGTCAAGCTGCCCCATGACGAGGGGCGTGACCACCGCGCCCACGGCATAGCCCAGCACAAGACCCACGGGTATGCCGACAAGGCAGAGGCTCAGCGCCTGTTGGCGGATGATGCGGCGAAGCTGGCGCGGGGTAACGCCGATGGTTTTCAAAAGGCCGTAAAAACGGATATCGCCCGTGACTGAAATCTGGAAGATATTATAGATAATCAGATAGCCCGTGAACACCACCAGCAGCAAAAAGGCAGCAATGGCAAGCACTGTCTGCGAATCTATTTTTTCGCCGAGCTGGGCGGTGGTATAGCCCCAGTTCACGCCGATGCGCACAAGCTCCCCCTCGCCCGCGCCGCGCTCGGACACATAGCCCAGATCCCGCTCGACCCGCTCCATAGTGCCGCTTATGTCTATAGACGAGGCGAGCATGACGTTCAAATCCGTGCGGAAGGGCTCAAGGCCGCCCGCAATCGCCTCCGCCTCGACCTCCTCAGCATAGTCGCGGCTGATGTTGACGAAGTGGACGGGGCTGATATCGTCAAAGTCCCAGAAGCCGACGAGGGTGAAGCTGTCTGTCCTTTCAGCGGCGGACTGAACCTTATCACCGACAGTGTAGGTGAGGGTGACCTCCGCGCCGAGCTGAGGCTCCACGCCCAAAAGCTTGAGGGCGGCAGTGTCCATGCAGATTTCTCTGCCGCTTTGCGCACTTCGCCCGGTGGTTGGTGTGCAGTAGCTCCACTGGGTGCAGTTATCGTCCATAAAGCTGAGCTCGGCGGGGAGCTTGGCAAATACGCCGTCCGACATGAAGCCGATATTAATGCGCTCACCGGCGGCCTTTATCTTCGGGTGCGCAGAGATCGCGGCAATCTGCTCATCCGACACCTCTTTGAATGCGCCGTGGCTATAGCTGCCAATCTGGCGAAAAGTGTAGTTCTGGTAGCTTGAGTTTATGGAGAGCGCCACTGTGAAAAGCGAGGTGAAAAGCAGCGTTGTGAGGATGATTGCGACGACGGCTATCACGTTGCGCTTTTTCGACGCGCGCAGGGCGCGGCGGCTCAGGCGGCTGATGCATTTTCTGTTTTTGACATTCATTTTGCCGCCTCCGTCAGTTTCTTGTGAAGATGCGGCCGTCCTCAATGCGGACTATGCGGTCGGCAAGCTGGGCAATCTCCTCGTTGTGCGTTATCATAACAATGGTCTGGCCAAACTTCTGGCTGCTGACCTTGAGCAGGCTCAGCACGTCCTGACTGGTCTTTGAGTCGAGGTTGCCGGTCGGCTCGTCGGCGAGGATGATGGCCGGGGCGGCGGCGAGCGCGCGGGCGATGGCAACTCTCTGCTGCTGGCCGCCGGAGAGCTGATTGGGCAGGGCGTCCAGCCGCGCGGCAAGACCCAAAGTATCAACGATTTGCGAGACGAAATCGCGGTTTATCTGCGCGCCGTCAAGCTCGATGGGCAGCACGATATTTTCAAATACATTTAGCACCGGCACAAGGTTATAGGCCTGAAAGACAAAGCCTATCTTGCGGCGGCGAAATATGGTGAGCTCTTCATCCTTCAGTGCAAAGATGTCCTGCCCATCAACCGTGACCGTGCCGGAGCTGGGGCGGTCAAGCCCGCCGAGCATGTGTAAAAGCGTCGATTTGCCTGAGCCGGAGGTGCCGACAACCGCCACGAACTCTCCCTTTTCTATGCTCAAATTGACCCCGTCGAGCGCGTGAACCGCGCTTTCCCCCGTGCCGTACACTTTTTTAAGGTTTCTGGCCTGTAAAACTTCCATCGTATTTATTCTCCTTGAAAAATC
>CAUABY010000110.1 GCA_958427375.1 uncultured Eubacteriales bacterium | reverse complement strand
CAAGGACACACAGGGTTTTGACGGGCAGAAAAACGCCCATGCGGCTTCAAAGCCCCTGACAATACACAAAGTATTCTCAGCGGGCCTTTCTTTTCTCTCATAATCGCCATCGTCCCTTCTTGGCTTCATTATACCGTTATAAGGAAACAACGTCAAAACTGTAACTCCGCATTTCTTGGTATTCTGGCGTATCAAGGCTCAATCCTCAGTAGTAAATAAGTAGTAAACAGGGGCCGCAATCCCCAAGAAATGCGTGGAAATACTTATATCAACCCATTATCTGCTACCTGCTAACGAGCCGGTTAAGTAAGTATTTGTATACCGAAAGGCTTGTGTTACCATTATATTATACTTTATAAGCTCTTTCAAGCTGGTCAAAGGAATAGCCAGGCCTTGCCGCGCTTTCTCAGCAACATATATGTGTGCGGAGTGACACTTCTATCTCTATATTGCAGCCACACTCATTTTCATACATATTTTTTACGATTACATCTTCCGATCCCAGCAGTTTTGTTGTGTTGTCTTTCACAGAGCATACAAGTTCCTTTCTTTGATGTTGTCGCATCTTCATTGTAAAGGTTTTCTTTGTTATGCTCTACTTTTATTTTTGCTTTTCTCTCATAAAATTAAAAGTTGGGTGTGACAGGACTCTTCATCCGGCTACCCCAACTTTTAGTTTAGAACCAGTCACTTCTACAGCATAAAACAGAGGAAGTCCAAATCGGACTTCCTCTGTTTTTATATATCTATTGACTTTGCTTTATCAGTACATGCCGCCCATGTCGCCGCCTGCGGGCATCGGGGGATTCTTCTCCGGGATATCAGCCACGAGGCTCTCGGTGGTGAGAACCATTGCGGACACGGAAGCCGCGTTCTCAAGAGCGCTGCGGCAAACCTTGGTCGGATCGACAATGCCAAGCTCTATCATGTCGCCGTACACGTCGTTCGCGGCGTCGTAACCGTAGTTGGAGTTATCGGCGTTGTAAACGTTGTTGAGGATGACCGCGCCTTCCAGACCTGCGTTTGCAGCAATCTGCATGGTGGGCGCCTTAAGAGCCTTGGCAATGATTGCGGCACCGGTCTTTTCGTCGCCGCTGAGAGTAGCAACCAATGCGTCCGCGGCCTTTGCAGCCAGAACGTATGCCGTGCCGCCGCCGGGGACGATGCCCTCTTCGACAGCCGCGCGGGTTGCGTTGAGTGCGTCCTCAATGCGAAGCTTCTTCTCTTTCATCTCAGTCTCGGTTGCGGCACCGACCTTGATGACAGCCACACCGCCGGCTAACTTTGCCAGACGCTCCTGAAGCTTCTCTCTGTCGTAATCAGAAGTGGTGGTCTCAATCTGGCGCTGAATCTGAGCGGTGCGCGCCTTGATGTTCTCAGAAGCGCCTGCGCCGTCAACAATAACGGTGTTCTCCTTGGTGACCTTGACCTGATGTGCCTGACCGAGCATGCTGAGGTCCGCATCCTTAAGCTCCATGCCGAGTTCGGAGGAGATAACCTGACCGCCGGTGAGCACTGCGATATCTTCGAGCATTTCCTTGCGTCTGTCGCCGAAGCCGGGAGCCTTTACGCAAACGCAGGTGAAAGTGCCGCGCAGCTTGTTGAGAATGATGGTTGCAAGAGCCTCGCCCTCAACGTCCTCAGCGATGATGAGGAGCTTGCGGCCGGCCTTGACGACCTGCTCAAGCAGGGGCAGAATCTCCTGAATGTTGGAAATCTTCTTGTCGGTGATGAGTATGAGAGCGTCATCAAGAACAGCCTCCATCTTGTCCATGTCAGTTGCCATGTAGGGACTGAGATAGCCGCGGTCAAACTGCATGCCTTCAACAACATCGCTGTAGGTCTCGGCGGTCTTGGACTCTTCAATGGTGATAACGCCGTTCTGGCTGACCTTCTCCATAGCCTCGGCAATCAGAGCGCCGATGTGCTCACTGCTGGAGGAGATGGTGCCGACACGGGCGATGTCCTTGGTGCCGGACACGGGCTGAGACGCGCCCTTGATAGCGTCAACAGCGGCGGCAGTCGCTTTCTCAATGCCCTTTTTCATAACCATCGGGTTTGCGCCGGCGGCGAGGTTCTTCAGGCCCTCGCTGATCATAGCCTGCGCGAGGATGGTTGCGGAGGTGGTGCCGTCGCCGGCTACGTCGTTGGTCTTGGTGGAAACTTCCTTGATGAGCTGTGCGCCCATGTTCTCAAAAGCGTCCTCAAGCTCAATCTCCTTGGCGATGGTTACACCGTCGTTGGTAATCAGCGGGGTGCCGAACTTCTTGTCAAGCACGACGTTGCGGCCCTTGGGGCCGAGAGTGATTTTAACGGTATCGGCAAGCTTGTTGACACCGCGCTCAATAGCTTTTCTTGCCTCTTCGCCATATATTATCTGCTTAGCCATAATTCAAATTCCTCCAATCGAATTTACAAAGAAAATTACTCGATAACAGCCAGAATATCGGACTGACGCACGATGGTGTACTCAACATCGTCGAGCTTGACCTTGGTGCCGCTGTACTTACCGACAAGAACCTTCTCGCCGACCTTGACTATCATCTTGACCTCGTTACCCTCGACCATGCCGCCGGGACCGACTTCAACAACTTCATATACCTCAGGCTTCTCCTGCGCGGAAGCGGCAAGGAAGATACCGGAGGAAGTGCGCTCCTCGGCCTCGTTCTGCTTGAGAACAACTCTGTCAGCCAACGGTTTGAGTTTCATTGCTTATATACCTCCAAATTTTTTATTAACAAAAGTTTCAGCATCGTTAGCACTCAAAACGCCTGAGTGCTAACGATGCTAATGATACCACGTTTTTTTTATTTTGCAAGACCTATCATAAAAAAATATGTGAAATTTTTGTGACGTTTTTATATAGAAGCACTGAGCAAATTTTCGTTGTTTTCCGCGGCGGCGCTGTCGAAGAAGCGCATACCGCGCGGCGCGATGAGCGTTGCCGCGCCCGGCACGAGTGAGACACACACCTTGTCGGTGTGAAAGCCCTCACCGTCGATGTTGACAACGTTGGGCTCGTCAAAGCCAATTTCAATCTTCGTGCCCTGCAGATGAGTTATGTGCTCAGGGTACTTGTCGCCCTCACCCTTAGCGTATTTGCCGACAAGAGAGGCGACGGTTAAAAGGTTCACTCCGTGTACGATGTAGAAGTCGAGCAGACCGTCATCAGGGCGAGCGGTCTTGCTGGGGTTGAAGCCGCCGCCGTAATAGCGCCCGTTGCACACACAGCACAGCGCGTGCTTACCCTCGGAGTAGTAGTCGCCGCATTTTATGTACATGTTGGTGTTTACACCCCGAAGAATGTTGACAATGGCGGAGATGATGTAAGCGCCCATGCCCTTGGCGAATGGCAGATGCGTGTAGCTGTGTACGTCAATACCGACGCGCGCGTCTATGCCGACGGAGCAGATGTTGGCGCACCAGTGTCCGTTCGCGTCGATGAGGTCCAGGGGGTGCTCGGTGCCGTCGACCAGCGCCTCAAGGTCGCGGTAGCGCGCGGCCTCTTCGCCGAACATGCGGCAGAAGTCGTTGCCCGTGCCGGTGGGGTAGGGGCAGATGGCGACATTGGGCAGTTCTGCCGCGCCGCACACGCACTCGTTGAAGGTGCCGTCGCCGCCGCAGGAGTATACGCGGATGTGCTTGCCGCATTTGGCCTCGCTCATTATCTTGCCCGGCGCGTCCTTCGGCCCCTTGGTCACGTATATCTCGTACTCATCACTGCGGTTGGCAAATATGCGCTCGACCTGCGCGGTAACTTCCGCTGTCGCGTCGCGCCCGCCGGCTATGGGATTGACTATGAAAAGATGCTTCATCGTCTCTGCTCCTTATTATGTATATATAATATAGAAGAAAATATATAGATTAGAGGAAACGCGGAGGGCGGTGCACTTGACCGCCAGGATAGTCATTTGAAATACATGAATAAGTCGCATTTTATCATGCCGTTGTAGAGCTTACGCTTTTTATCGGCGGTTTTGCCGAAGCAGCGCTCAAACTCCGTGTGCGAGGACAGCAGATACAGCTGCCAGTTCTCGCTCTCGCGCCAGCACGCGCCGAACTCGCGGTAGAGCTGCTCGGCCTGCGCCTTTTCCATGATGCGTTCGCCGTAGGGCGGGTTTGTCACGATTACGCCGCGCTCCGTGCGCCGGTTGAAAGCTGTCGCGTCCGCAATTTCAAAGCGCACCACGTCAGAAACGCCCGCGCGCTGTGCGTTTTCGCGCGCGATGGCGATGGCTGCCGGATCAATGTCAGAGCCGACAATGCTGTACTCGCCGTGAAATTCCTTTGCCCGCGCCTCATCGCGCGCCCGTGCCCAAATGCGCCTGTCAAAACCGCGCCAGTTCATCGCCGCAAAACCGCGGTTGAGGCCGGGGGCGATGTTGCGCGCGATGAGCGCCGCCTCAATGGGTATTGTGCCGCTGCCACAGAAAGGGTCGAGGAAATCCCCGCGCCCGCGGTAGCGTGAGAGCTTGACCATGGCCGCGGCCATGGTCTCCTTGAGCGGCGCGGCGTTGTGCGCGGGGCGGTAGCCGCGTTTGTGCAGCCCCTCGCCGGAGGTGTCAAGGCAGATGGACACGGAGTCTTTCATTATCGAAAACTGCACCTGATATGTCTCGGCGCTCTCGGAAAACCACTCAATCCCGTATACGCTCTTCAGCCGCTCAACGATGGCTTTTTTGATTATCTTCTGGCAGTCAGACACAGAGAAAAGCTTGGAGTCGAGGCTGTAGCCCTTGACGGGGAACGCTCCGTCGCGCGGGATGATATCCTCCCAGCGTATGGCTTTTACGCCCTGAAAAAGCTCTTCAAAACTCAGCGCGGTGAAGTGCCCCAGCTCAATAAGCACACGCTCGCCGACGCGCAGGTTGATGTTCGCCTTGGCAACAGCGGCCTCGTCCCCGGTGAAGTATACGCGCCCGTTTTCCGCCGCCACATTTTCCATATCCATGCGCCGCAGCTCGTCCGCAATCGGCCCCTCCAGCCCAAGCAGGCAGGGCACACAAAGCCTGAAATCCATAATGACCTCTCGTATCTGAGCTGGCGGGGATATAAAACATCCCGGCCAAGCTGTAATAAAAACTGATAAATTAACCTATCTATAATACAATACTTTTTCCACGCTGTAAATGGGAACGACGCGCAAAAGCGGAGGAAAAAACTAATTGTTCACCCTTTGTTTAAAATTTGAAGCAAATAACTATATATTGGCAGCATCGGCGCGTATGTGGCAAACTTCCAGAGCGGGCGCGATCTGCCAATGCAGCGCCGCAAGCCGTTTAAAACGGCAGAAGAGTTTACATAAGGACAGAATAACCAAGCCAAAATAAAAATATAGAGATATTTATGGACTTTTTGTGAATTAACTATTGAATTTTTTGCGGAGATGAGTTAAACTCTATGTAACGTGGATGTTAAGCGCCTTTACTTTCATTTAATTCCAATGGAAATTAACTAAAAAAATTTGAAGTAAAAAGCGTTCAGCCAAATGTGATTAATCTGCCACAGCAAATTGGAGGTCACTGCATGGATCGTGCGGTTTTTCTGGAAGTGCTGAAGGATTCATACAGCGCCTACTATAATATTTTCCCTGCGGAAGAAAGCGAAGCGCCATTGTCTTTCCGCGCGGAGTATATCCGCCGTGACGAGCGCTATTGGCTGACCAAGAACATCAAGATCTGGGCTAACGAGACGAATGAGTTTGCCTATGTTTTCTCCGCCGAGAGCTATGATGTTGAAACCGTGAAACGCTGCATCGACATGGCGCTTGATGAGGCCCTGCCCAAGGTCAAGCCGCATAAAGAGCACCAGTATACCAATGTTAAAGTTGTCTTTATCGCGGATAGCTTGGATAAAGATGTTGCCAGGTACATAAAAAAGCGGTCTTTTTCAAAAAACTATCATTTCTCCCTCTGGGGCTATACAGAGCTCCTCTCAGGGGCGGTCGACCTGTCTGAGCGTTCGGTTGTGACAAACCGCGCGGGGCATGAGTTGGCCCAATTCTTCGGTAAGCTATTCGCAGTCAGAGAATGAGGGCTCTCTGCGACAGCTAATAAATTATACTTTTTATTTAAGGAGTGAAAAGTGTGAGCGCAGTACTTATTCTTCTCATCGCGTTTGTTCTGCTGGCTCTGGGCTACATTTTCTATGGCTCTTGGCTCGCAAAGCAGTGGGGCGTTGATCCCACTCATGAAACCCCGGCACACACCAGTTACGACGGTAAGGACTTTGTTCCTGCAAACCCCGCTGTTCTGATGGGCCACCATTTCTCTTCTATCGCAGGCGCAGGCCCCATTAACGGACCTATTCAGGCCGCAGTTTTTGGCTGGGTTCCCGTTTTCCTGTGGATTGTTATCGGCGGCATCTTCTTCGGTGCTATGCATGACTTTGGTGCTCTGTTCGCCTCCATCCGCCACAACGGCGGCTCCATCGGCGAAGTCATCAAGGAAGAGATCGGCGTCTCCGCACAGAGACTGTTCACCATCTTCGCGCTGCTCGTTCTCATCCTCGTCATCGCATCCTTCACCGCAGTTGTTGCAGGCACCTTCGTTTCCGTCGGTGCTGACGGCGCTGCTCTGCCCCTCTTCACTGTTGGCCGTGCCAACGTGAGCGGCAACGCTTCCACCGCAATGACCTCTCTTCTCTTCATCGTCATTGCATTCATCTTCGGTTACTTCGTGTACCGCAAGAACTGCAAGATCGGCCCTGCAACCATCGTTGCAATCTTTGGCATCGTTGCTATAGTCGCTATCGGCCTGAATGTCGGTATCAACTGCAGCCGTACCTTCTGGGTGCTCTTCATCGCAATTTACGTCACTGTCGCTTCTCTGCTTCCTGTTTGGATGCTGCTCCAGCCCCGTGACTACCTGTCCTCCTTCCTGCTCTACGCTATGATGATCGTCGCAGTTGTAGGCGTCATCTTCTCCGGCGCAAAGGTCGATTTGCCTGCTTTTGCTGGCTGGACTGGTATCAACCAGAAGGCTACCCTCTTCCCGACCCTGTTCATCACCGTCGCCTGCGGCGCTGTCTCCGGCTTCCATGCCCTCATCGGTTCCGGTACGACTTCCAAGCAGCTCGACTCTGAGAAGGACGCAAAGGTCATCGGCTACGGCGCTATGATCGTCGAGTCCGCTCTTGCAGTCATCGCTCTCATCGCTATCGGCGTCATCTTCAAGCAGACTGATGTTGGCGGCGGCGATTTGTTCAAGCTTTCCGCGCCTCCTACCATCTTCGCAGGTGGTGTTGCTACCATGGTTG
>CAUABY010000109.1 GCA_958427375.1 uncultured Eubacteriales bacterium | reverse complement strand
GAGCGCCACCTTGCCAAGGTGGAGGTAGCGAGTTCGAGCCTCGTAGGCCGCTCCAGTAAATAGATTTGCGGGTTTCTACCCGCAAATCTCATATGGCGCCATAGCCAAGTGGTAAGGCAGCGGACTGCAAATCCGCGATTCCCCAGTTCAAGTCTGGGTGGCGCCTCCAGAAGAAAACACCAGCCCAGCGGGCTGGTGTTTTCTTCTGGAAATGTCACTCCCAATGTTGGGCTGGCTCAGCGACCGCTCGCCCTGCGAGCCTAATCCCCGGAGGGGATTCAAGTCTGGGTGGTGCCTACACATCGGAGCAAGCTTCATATCGCTTGCTCTGATTTCTTCAAAAGTCAAAGCGCACTCATCTCATCGCTTCTCCTCTCAAACCGCAACCGCTGGGTTGCGGTTTGTTTTCTTGGCGCGGACAGGAACGCTTAATCACTTGGAATCCAAGAGTGAAAACCGTTTCTCCGAAATGTGCAAGAACACGCTGTGGCAAAAACCACAGCGTGTTCTGTTTTTCTATTTCAGACAAGACGTTCTCCGTATGTTTTTAACAGCAGCTCAAACTTTTCGATATATTCCTCCGGGATTGAATCGGCAATATCAAAAATCTCTTTCAGGCAGTGCTCATATATGCATTCCGCATATTTTTTGTATTCTTCCCTGCCCTTTTCAGTGACAACAATGTAATAATCTTTCTTATTGCCCTCGCGGTGCTCTTTATACATCAGCCCCATTTCCGTCAGCGCTTTCACGTTGCTGGAAAACGCGCCGCGAGTGATGCCCAGCCTGTCGGCAATGACCGCCATCTTATCGTCATGCCCCTCAAGGGCATATTCTATCACCTGAAGCTGTGTGCCGGTGAGCTTATATTCCGTCTTATAATGCTGAGGCACAGAAAAGTGGGTGGCGCTGGCATTGCACAGGTGTATAATCCAGTGGACAAGCATACGGTATTTTTTGAGCCATTCTGTTTCTTTTACGGTTGTAATTTCGTTTCTGTCATACATTGTTTCCTGCTCCAAGTAGTTCCCTTGATATTCGTGATATTAAGGATAAACCACCCAGAGCAAAAAATCAATTCTTTTTTCATCAGACGTTCACAAAGTGGTAGCAGGTGTTGCCCACAACAAACCATGTAAAGAGCATAGTGTTGAGGAATGCGCCGGTATATACGCTGCCGGTTCTGTTGCAGAGCTTGCGGGAGTATACAGCCGCCAGAGGCAGAACTACTATCATCGGCAAAACCACAACGGCATACAGGAAGTAGTCACAGCCAAAGTTATACCAAATCATATGTCCGGCACAAAGCTCATAGATGTAGTTGAAAGCCTCAAAGAGGAAAATGCCTGCGCCGTTTATGACCGCACACAGCACCATATTCTTGCCATCGCTCATATTTTTCATGCGTCCGGAGTTGACCACCATGCCGTTAACCAGATAAAACACCAGGAACAGCAGGCAGTATCCAGCCCAGGTCTTGAACTGGGCTGCAGTCATGACCCGACCCGCGATAACCCAGAAGCGCACGTCCGAGCCGTTGAAGAAGAAGCTGGAAAGCACATTGGTCATGTATGTTATGGCAAACACAGAGGCTGCCGCCAAAAATGCCTTGCCAATATCCTTTGCCCCAGCGCTGAGCGCGTAGCGCTGCGCAAAAGAAACACCATCCGCCTTGCTGCGCGCATGATTTATTGCCAGCAGCACGAGGGCGATAAGCCCGTTAAGCACCGCCCAAACCGCCGTGCGGGTGGACATCTCCTGGCTGAAGAACGCGCTCCACGCAATGGGACCCTTGTCACCGGCATAGGTAGTCGGCGCGCCGCCAAGCTTAAAGAACGGTATAAGGCTCAGTCCAGAGACAACGATTAAAATGATGCTGATTACCCAGAAGCCAGTGTCTTTCTTTGCTATGAGGACAGTGCTGTTCTCTTTCTTTCTCAGGGAAGCAAAGAACGGTGCGTTGAGGACAATACCGCACAGCGGCACTACCATGGTGAGCATAGCCGCAAGCGCAATGCCGTTTGCGCACTCTTTAAGCGGCCATATCGCCTTGCTGCTGTCCGTTCCGACAGCGCCCTCCGCGAGTTCGCCATCGTTATAGCCGCTTACCACGCTGAAGAAATCCACCACAAATGCTGTCACATTTTTGGAGAAATGGTTCATTATATGTATCTCCGACGGCTGATACATCACGCGGGCAGTGCGCTGCTCAACGGCAGTGCGAACAGCCTCGTCAGCGTAACCCATGCTGTCGAAACTGCCCAGATCAGTGCTCTTGAGCTGCTGTGCCGTGTCAGACAGATTCAGGCTGTACCACTCACGGAGAGCAACAGGGCTGTCAACTGTGCCCAGAAGAACCTTTGCTACCGTGGATTCGGGCAGGTCGGCAGCGTTATTTATTCCATCATCACTGCTGCTGAACATGAGCCACGCGTTCTCCTCGTACTTACCAATAGCAACGCCAACATTGGTCTGAAGATCGCGCCACACCGGGATACCCGCGACCTCGACCTGATGTGCTTTGCTCAATCCGGCAAAGCCCGGTCCGGAACCCATGTAAACAATACCCACTGGCTTTTCTGCGTAGCTCTGGTGTATCTCCTCAGCAAGCAGTTCATATCTGCCGCGGTCATATTCGCCGAGCTGCTCTGAAAGAGCCGCCGCGTTCTGGGCGGCCACATCCGCCGCCGTTACCTGTACATTGAACTCGCTGTGCAGCAGATCAAGCAGCAAATCCTGCTCCGTGAGGAAGCCTGCAAGGAACGAGGCCGCGTTTCCGATGTTCATGCCACCCATGGAATGACCCACAAGACCAATGCGAGTACTGTCAACATAGGGCAGGTCTTTCACATAGTTGAACGCGTCGATTGCGCCGAGAACAGAACCGCTGTTACTTGGGTCATCACTTCCGGCAGGCAGGTCAGAATTGCCGTGGCCGTACATATCCATGGCAAACACCACATAGCCGCGCCGTGCAAGCTCAATGGCGTTGGGATCTTGCATTTGGTTGCTGTTGAGGTAGCCGTGGCTGAGTATGACAGCCGGGCGCGCATCACTGTATTCGCCCTGAGCGTCAGGTGTCATAGCGGCTTTGGGTATGTAGAGCATGCCGCTCAGCGTGCCGCCGCGGGTGTTTATGTCCACCTTGCGGACAAGGGTATTACCGCCATCGGTTTTGACGGCAGAAGAGATGCAGCTTGCGATAAGCATGATTGCAAGGCATATTGCAAGAAATCTCCAGCACTTCTTTGTACTCATAAATGTATCTTCCTTTCTTTTTTATATTTCAGAATATTTTTTGAAATATATTTTCCTAAACAAAATTATATTCCGAAAAACAAAAAATGCAATAGTTTTTTCTGAATATATGGAAATTCAGCATGTCGGCTAAATTACACATCAATGTTCTATGCATTATCCACAAGTAAAAACAGCTTCCCTTGTGGGTTTATGAAATTAAGTCTAAGCACTTATAATTAAAACATCGGTTTCAGTAGCAGCTTTTGTCGCATAGATTGCAAAACAGCGAAAGACTTAGCAGAAAAAGTGCCGTTTTACCGCGTGCGCTGGATATAGCCTGCAGCATTGGTGCGTTTAAATTCAGGTTGCATCGCATGACAAGAACATATACGCCTGACAGCGCGTCTTTAAGGCGCTTTTTTTCGCTTTGATGGGCAACAGCCCATCTGCATCTCAAACCCCAAAAATCGCTCATAAATACATCGCTGGCAGATGCGCGCTCGATATTTTTTGCATTTTCCTATTGACAACTGTATATATACTGTGTATATTAGATATACACAGATTTAACAGGTGGTGACGCGATGAACATTATCATCGACAACAAGGGCGGCGCGCCCATATATGAGCAGATTTACACGCAGATAAAGGCGCAGATAATAAGCGGGGCACTCGCCGAAAATGAGCTTCTGCCCTCGATTCGCGGGCTGGCCAAGGATTTGCGCATCAGCTTTATCACGACCAAGCGCGCGTATGAGGAGCTTGAGCGCGACGGGTTTATATACACGCTTCCGGCGAAGGGCTGCTATGTCGCGCCGAAGAACACCGAGCTTATACGCGAGGAGAATTTAAAGAAGCTGGAGGCCTGTTTGGACGAGGCGGCACAGCTCGCCTATCTCTGCGGGCTGGGGCGTGACGAGCTTATAGAGATGCTGGATTTTTGTTTGGAGGACAAAAAATGAACGCAATTGAGATTAGAAACCTGACTAAAAGCTTTTCCGGCTTCAAGCTGGACAATCTGAATCTGACCCTGCCCCGCGGCTGCATCATGGGGCTAATCGGCGAAAACGGTGCGGGCAAGAGCACCACAATAAAGCTCATCCTCGGCGCACTGCGCGCAGACACGGGCAGCATAAGCCTGCTCGGCCGCGACAGCCGCGAGATGACGGCGCTTGAGAAAGAGAATATAGGCATCGTGCTGGACGGTGTGTCCTTCCCGCAGACACTGACCCTGCGCCAGATTGAGCGCATGTTCGCGTTAAGCTATACCCACTGGGATGCCGCCGAATTTGAGCGCCTCATCAAAAAGTTCGGCCTGACAGAGGACTGGGGCAAGAAATTCAAAGACTTTTCGCGCGGCATGCGTATGAAGCTCGGCATTGCGGCGGCGCTCTCGCATGGGGCAAAGCTGCTGATTCTTGATGAGGCCACTGCCGGGCTCGACCCCGTTGTGCGCGACGAGGTGTTGGACATTCTAAACGACTTCACGCGCGATGAGGCACACTCGGTGCTCATATCCTCGCACATCGTAAGCGACCTTGAAAAGCTCTGCGACTACATCGCCTTTCTGCACAAGGGACAGCTAATGCTCTGCGAGGAGAAGGACGTGCTGCTGAGCGAGTACGGCATACTGCGCTGTGCGAAAGACGAGCTGCGCGATTTAGGCGAGGGCGCGGTGCTCTACCGGCGTGAAACGCCCTACTCCGCCGAGCTTCTGGTACGGCGTGACGCTCTTCCGTGCGGGATGGAGGCCAGCCCCGTGAGCATTGAGGAGCTGTTTATTTTAATGATAAAGTCCGCAGACACTGAGTCTGTCGGCTAAGGGAGGATATGTGAAAAATCACACTATAATTATTAAAACGGCGTGCCGCCCGCCGCAAAGCGGCAGCTGCGGCACATGCCGAAAATCTCCATCCAGCCGCATGGGGAGATTTTCACTCCTGTTTGTGTTACCAATTATGCGGCAGAATGGAGATTAAAATGAAAGGTCTTATCTACAAGGACGTGTGCATGCTGCGCACATATTTTCGCGCGTATTTTTTGACCGCACTCGTATTCTCGGCTATGGCAATTTTCTGTGAAAGTGAGTTCTTTCTCGCGTATATTTTTATAGTTACTACCACCGTTCCCCTCTCAATCATGGTTGAGGACAACACAAGCGGCTGGAATGTCTACGCCGCCGCAATGCCGTTCAGCCGTGCACAGCTTGTGGCCGCAAAGTACATTGACGGGCTTATTATGCTGGGCTTTATGCTGATTTTCGCCGTAATCTCACTGGCCGGGATGATGCTGAAAGCCGGGAGCTTTTCGGCAGGTGATTTCTTTAATATGCTCGGTGTCGGGGTCTCCGCCACGCTGTTAAATATCTCCGCGCTGCTACCCTGCGCGTACAAGTTCGGCGCAGATAAAGGGCGTATAATTTTCTTGTTTATAATCGGCATAGAGTTTGCGGCTGTAGCCGTGCTCGCCTCTGTAGGAATTGTCTCTTCAAGCACAGACATCAGTGCCGTGCCGTCTATTGTTCTGCTCTTAGCCGCCGTGGTGCTCTACCTTCTCTCGTGGCGGATATCCACCGCCATATTCGCAAAGCAGGAGTTCTGAGGCGGAGACTGATATAAGCGGCGCAAAGCCGTTCCCGGCCTTGTCTTGAGACACTATAAGAATATATATCAACCGCCGCAGGGCGGCACGGCGTTTTGCTGTGCCGCCCTGTTTTTCTTTGTCCATTGCTGTCCGCAAGGCAGCATTTTGCGGAAATTATCAGAATTTCACAAAAACACTCTGAGTGATGTTGACTTTGATTTTTATGTATTGTATAATTTGTTATACAAATCATACTTAGCGTATAAAGGAGACCTGTCTATGAAAAAGCCGGAGGGAAAATACGCGTGGACTGCCACAGTCGGCGAAAAGGGGCAGATTGTAATCCCAAAGCAGGCGCGGGAGATTTTCAACATCAAGCCGGGAGATACCTTGATACTTCTGGGCGACGAGAAGCGGGGCCTGGCCATCCCGCCGAAAAGCGCATTTACTCAGTTTGCCGCGGCAATTTTTGAAACGCAGTCCAGCGCGGAGGAGCAGGAATAAAATGAGAAAGCATTATCTTGATAATATCCGCTGGGCTACCGTCCTTTTAGTTCTGGTATACCATGTTTTTTACATGTTCAACGGCGTGGGAATTCTGGGCGGCATCCCCGGCGCAAAGAACATTCCCGTGTTTGATGTGGCTGCCGCTGTCATATACCCGTGGTTCATGGTGCTTTTGTTCGTCGTCGCGGGCATAAGTGCGAGATACGCTTTGCAGAAGCGGACTGGAAAGCAATTTATCAAAGAGCGCGCGGTAAAGCTGCTGGTGCCCTCCACACTCGGCCTCTTCGTCATTCACTGGATAACGGGGTATCTCAACATTAAAATGGGCGGCGGGCTTGAGTACATACCGGGATTTCTGGTTTATCCCATCTCGGTTATTAGCGGGATTGGCCCCTTGTGGTTCATTCAGATGCTGTTTTTATTCTCCTGTATTCTCGTTTTATTGAAGAAAATGGATAAATCCGACAAGCTCTGGCAGCTTGGCGGAAAGGCGAATATGGCGGTCATACTGCTCCTTGCCGTGTTGATTTTCGGCGCGGCGCAGATTCTGAACATGCCCGTTTTGACGATGTACCGCTTCGGCATCTACTTTGCCGCGTTTTTGATTGGCTATTATATCTTCTCGCACGATGAAGTGCAGGATATTATAGAGAAGATGCGCGTTCCCATGCTGTGCCTCGCTGTTATCGGCGCTGTTTTATACGCGATACGTTACGGCGGGAGCGATTTCACCGCGGCGGCCTGTCTGCAAAGCATTTTCACAAACATCTATCTCTGGGTCGCCGTGCTTGCAATCCTCGGCTGTGGAAGGCAGTATTTCAACCGCGAAACGGTGTTCAGCCGCTGCATGACCAAAGCCAGCTTCGGAATTTACATTCTGCACTACCCCGTTTTGATAGTCGTTTGCTACACGCTGCAATATCACTTCAGCCT
>CAUABY010000108.1 GCA_958427375.1 uncultured Eubacteriales bacterium | reverse complement strand
CGAGACCGGCAGGGCAAGCGGGAAGAACCAGTACCTGCTGCCTATCTCCGGCACAAGCCGCGTGAGATTGCTGTAGACAAACGAGTCCGTAATTGAGGAGAACAAAAACGCGCCATAGCTGTACTTTGACACCGCCGTCAGCAGGCGCTTGAGCCACGCGGCCGCGCGCGTGAGGTCAATATTCATCACCCACAGGAACAAAAGCGGCGTCAAAACCGCGTTCTGCAAGCCCTCATGCGAGTACAAAAAGGCCTGCGCGGCATGCCCGGACACGGGCGAGGCCTCGGAGTAGACGAAGAAATTGAAAGCCGCACACACAAGCAGCGCGCCGAAAAACCAAAGCGCGCATTTTCCGGCGGGGATTTTCGGCCTGTACTCGCCGAAGTACGCGCCGATAAAGTAAAAGCTTATCGGCCACAGGCGCTGCCACCAGTAGGCGCAGATGCTGACAAAGGCGTTGAGCGCCGAGAAGGGCAGGGCGGAGAGCAGGAAAAAGCTCAGAATCAAGATGCGCTTATGCCCCCGGCACGGCAGCGAGTTGTAGGCGAGGTTTAAAAACGGGATGAGCAGGAACAGCCCGCCGTACAGCAGGATATACCAGCTGTATTCAGAGGCCGTGAAATTGACTATCGCGCCGATGAACTCACGCGCACTCAGCTGCTCGCCGAAGTAGAAGCGGCGGTACAGCAGCTCCAGCACCGCGCAGATAATATACATCTCCAAAAGGCGCAGAATGCCCAGATAATAGTGTGCGCTCAGGCGTTTTTCGCGCTGAAAGTAGCCCGACAGCATCAAAAACAGCGCCAGCGCCGGGGTGAACATCGTGCGCATCAGCTCCGACAGAAAGGCCGCCGCGCCGGTGTAGCCCGCGTTATAAATATTACAGTGCGTATAAAAATGCACGCCCATCACAAAAAACAGGGCAATACAGCGTATAAGGTCCGGGTTGGTCTCCCTGACCCTTGCCGGGGATTCGGACATCTGACCCCTCCTTTAATTGAATTCGTTTACAAAGTCATTCTGACTTTGTAAACGAGAAGGCTTGCACTTCATTCGCTGCCTCAACGCGCGCCTACGGCGTACATTTCGACACTCATTCCGTGAGAAGAGTTTTCTGCGGCGCGCTGGTCGCCGCAGAAAACGATTTGATTTATTTTTTCGCCGCGGCAAAAAAATCTGCGTGGCTTTCTCTGCCGTCTCTCGCCGCGTCTTTTTATCTCAACCGCTATAGCTCTGGCACCTGTCGCGCAGGCAGCAGCGCTCGCACTCTGGCTTGCGCGCGTCACACACGGCGCGGCCATGCAGCACAAGGCAGTGACAGAAATCCGAGGACTTCTCCGGGTCAATTACCTTGCGCAGCTCCCGCTCAATCTTCACCGGGTCTTTGAGCCCGTCCACTATGCCAAGGCGGTTTGTCAGGCGGATGCAGTGCGTGTCCACCACGGTGGAGCCGGGCACCTTGAAAACGTCGCCCAAAATCAGGTTTGCGGTCTTGCGGCCGACGCCGGGCAGGGCCGTCAGCTCCTCCATTGTGCGCGGGAGCTCGCCGTTATATTTGGCAAGCAGCACCTGCGCGCAGTTGACGATGTCGCGCGCCTTGGCGCGGTAGAAACCGCAGGAGCGCACATATTTTTCAACCTCCTCCACCTCGGCCTCGGCAAAGGCCTCCAGCGTGGGGAAGCGCTCAAATAGCGCGGGCGTAATCTTGTTCACGCGCTCATCAGTACACTGCGCGGCGAGGCGCACGGAGAAGAGCAGCTCATAGTCCTTCCCCCAGTCAAGCGTACACGAGGCCTGCGGGTACTCGGCCAGCAGCGCGTCTACTATTTCATTTATCTGCTGTTGTGTGCGCATTATCTTGCAAGGGAGATGGTGCCGCCGCACTCAAGCACGTCAATCGGCTGGTTGAAGTACACGCCGCCGAACTGCCACTCCACCGCGAGGGTGTAGCTGTTGGAGCTGCCGACGGGCAGACTTAGCTCAAAGGTGTAGCTGCCGAGCGTGTTCTCGGTCATCTCTTTCCCGTCATAGTCGACCGCCGGCACATCGACGGTGACATACTCGCCGTTGAGGCTCATATGTAAGGTCTTGGTGGCCATGAGCTGCAGGCTGTAGGACTCGGTGGAGACAGTCACGGTCACGGAGACCTTGTCGCTGTCCACGCTCTTGGCCTCCCAGCGGGCGATAATGTTCAGCGGCACGGGGCTTTCGGATTTGAAGCTGCCGCTGCCGAGCACCTCACCCGCAGCCGGAGTGTTGACCTCCGGGGAGGTCAGGGTCTCGTCCACGCCCGGAGAGGGTAGCGCCGCGTCAGGCGTCGGCTCAGGAGTGGGCACCGGGGTGGGTTCGGGAGTCGCGGGCACGGGGGTAGGCGTTGTCACGGCCGCGCTCGGCTCAACAACGTCGGGAGCGCTCGTCGCGGAGAGGTCCGGCAGGCGCACGCCGCCCACGTCGGAAATATCACTGTCGTCGTTCAAAAGTGAGCACACAACCACGATGAGCAGTACAAAGACGATGATAAAAAGCACCGCCACAAGTTTGTTTTTCATAATAGTCACGTCCTTATATCAAGCGGCGGCAAAAGCCGCGCCGCAGTATTTACGGCACATATTATATAATACTTTTTTTCTCTTGTCTATTGCCATTGTGTTAATCTAAACGCAGATTTTGTCCTGCACGGGGGCGGCCGTTCTGTTATAATTGTAACAACGTTTGTTTTCGTACACAAAAATACAACACAAAAAGGAGATTTTTCAACATGACTGATTTGGAAATGTTACTGGCAAAGGAAGCCATCCGCGACCAGATTTACACCTACTGCCACGCCATTGACCGCATTGACAACGAGCTGGGCTACAGCGTGTTTGCCGAGGATGCGCAGGTCGATTACGGCCCGACCTACAAGGGCACCGGCTGGGGCTTTATTGACACCATGCTCAAGCAGCACCGCAAGATGATTTCCACCCACCACATGATGTCCAACATCCTCATCAAGCTCGCCGATGACGGCCTGCACGCCGCGAGCGAGACCTATATGTTCGCCGCCTGCAAGTATAAAAACAAAGCCGGTAAGGCGAGCTTCACGGTTGAGGCGCGCTGCCGCGACATTGACACCTGGGAAAAGCGCGACGGCAAGTGGCTGATTGTCAAGCGCGTCGTCGCCGGTGACAACACTTTCATGATTACCCCGCCGCAGTACTTCGAGGACTATAATAATGGCCGCGACAAGGTGAAGGATTACTCCGACGAGCTGTTTGAGAGCATCAAGTGAGATAAAAATAAATAGTATAAGTACCAGACGACCGGCGCAGGGGAATTTTCCTCTGTGCCGGTTTTTGTTTTATTTCGGAGCAAAACCTGATTTTAATGCCGAATAAGCCCCGCTCTTACAGCGCTTTGGGTCGGAAATCGTATTGAAACGTTGATAGTTTCACAGGGCCGTGATATAATTACTTATTGCTATTCTGGGATAAGGTGGAAAGCATCTGCCCTGCGCCCAAACGATATACTGGAATTTTTGCCGAACACGGGAAAAGAGCGAGGAGAAGCACAATGGCTGATATAAAGAAAGACCAGGAGCGGGACGAGCTGTTCCGCACAATATATAAAATAGCGACCGACCTTGTTCATGCCGGTCATGTGTCCGAGTGGGACTTCAAGTCCTATGTTCTTGGTACAATGTTCTACCGCTATATTTCTGAAAACTTTGCAGCATACATAAATGACGGTGAACACGCGGCCGGAAATACGGATTTTGACTATGCCAAAATGTCTGATAAGGATGCCGAACCCGCTCGTGATGGCTTGGTGCAGGAAAAAGGCTTTTTCATTTTGCCGTCTGAGCTGTTCTGCAATGTCCTTGCCAATGCCGATAAAGACGAGAACCTGAATGAGACGCTGGAACGGGTATTCAGTCATATAGAGAGCAGTGCCGCCAGCGGTGATGCCGAAAATGACTTTGCGGGACTTTTTGACGATTTTGACGTGAACTCAAAGTCTATCGGCGAGACGGTTGCCAAGCGCAACAAGGTGCTGGTGGAGCTGCTAAATGGCGTTGCCCGGATGCCCTTATTTACTGCGGGCGGCAGCAACCCCGATTTGTTTGGTGATGCCTATGAATATCTCATGGGTATGTATGCCGCCAACGCGGGCAAAAAAGGCGGCCAGTATTTTACTCCGGCTGATGTATCGGAACTGCTTGCCCGGCTGGGAACCATAGGGAAAACGCGCATCAACAAGGTATATGACCCGGCCTGCGGAAGCGGTTCGCTCCTGCTGAAAGTTGAAAAGGTGCTTGGAAAGGAAAATATTGAGCGCGGCTTCTTCGGGCAGGAAATTGACCTAACCACCTATAACCTCTGCCGAATCAACATGTTCCTGCACAACATTGAATTTGACAAATTCAGCATCGTCCGCGAGGACACCTTGATCAGTCCCATGCATTGGGACGATCAGCCCTTTGAGCTTATCGTTTCCAATCCTCCGTTCTCTGTGCCTTGGGAGGGAGATAAGAACCCTCTGCTCATCAATGACCCCCGTTTCTCCCCTGCCGGTGTGCTGGCGCCCGCGTCCAAGGGGGATATGGCGTTCATCATGCACAGCCTGTCATGGCTTGCCAATAACGGCGCCGCCGCTATTGTCTGTTTTCCGGGCATTATGTATCGCGGCGGTGCGGAGCAGAAGATTCGCAAATATCTCGTGGATAACAACTATGTGGACGCTATCATCCAGCTGCCCTCAAATCTGTTCCTCAATGTCACTATATCCGTTGACATCATGCTCCTGCGCAAAAACAAATCTGACAACAGCATTTTGTTTGTGGATGCCTCTGAGGAATTTGTGAAGGTAACGAAGAACAACCGCCTTTCTGAGCAGAACATCCAGCGTATTGTAGCTGCCGCGGCCGCCAGAAAAGATGAGGAATACTTCTGCCGGATGGTGTCCAATGCCGAAGTTGGCAGCAAGGAAAACGCCTATAATCTGTCCGTTTCCACATATGTTGAGCAGAAGGACACCCGCGAGAAGGTTGACATTGTGAAGCTGAACGCGGAAATTGCGGAGATTGTGGCACGGGAACAGCTGCTGCGGGATGAGATAGACAAGATTATCGCAGAGATTGAGGTGCAGGCATGAATCAGGAATTTCAATTTTTAATGTATCGCGCTGTTGATGAGGATGTTTCCGTCAACGCGGTTATCAAGGATGAAACAATTTGGCTGACGCAGAGTTCAATGGCTGAATTGTTTGATGTCAAAGTCCCGGCAATCAGCAAGCACCTTAAAAACATTTTTGAGGAAGGCGAGTTGGACGAAAAAGTGGTTGTTTCCAAAATGGAAATAACCACTCCGCATGGCGCCATAGCGGGAAAAACCCAGACCCGAAAGGCAAATTTTTATAATCTGGATGCCATTATCTCCGTTGGTTACCGGGTGAACTCCAAGCGCGCAACCCATTTCCGCATCTGGGCCACCGGTATACTGAAGGAGTATATGACAAAAGGCTTTGCAATGGATGATGAGCGGCTGAAGCAGGGCAAAACCGCTTTCGGCAAGGACTATTTCCGTGAACTGCTGGAGCGCGTCCGCTCTATACGCGCCAGTGAGCGCCGCGTCTGGCAGCAGGTCACTGACATTTTTGCGGAATGCAGCATTGACTATGACAAAGACTCCGAGATTACCCATGCGTTTTACGCCATGGTGCAAAACAAATTTCACTATGCCATCACCGGCCAGACCGCGGCGGAGATTGTGTATACCCATGCCGACCGCACAAAAGAGCATATGGGCCTGCAAACATGGAAAAACGCGCCGGACGGGCGCATTTTGAAAACGGATGTGACCGTTGCAAAAAACTATCTGGATGACAAGCAAATCCGCCAGCTTGAGCGGACGGTGACAGGCTATTTTGATTATATTGAAGATTTGATTGAGCGGGAGAACACTTTTACCATGAAGGAGTTTGCCGCAAGCATCAACGAGTTTCTCGCGTTCCGCCGCTACGATATTCTGCCCGACAAGGGCAAAGTCGCCATGAAGGCCGCAAAGGCCAAAGCGGAGGAGGAATACGCCGCTTTTAACAAAACGCAGGAAATCACCTCTGACTTTGACCGGGAAGTCAAGCGGATGCTGGAGAATGGCGGTGATGCGAGATGAGTAAGCTGGATGAACTGATTGCGGAGCTTTGCCCGAATGGGGTCGAGTATAAAGAACTTAATCAAGTACTTTCAATAAAAAACGGCAGTGATTATAAACACCTCGGCTCTGGGAATATTCCAGTGTACGGTTCTGGCGGAATTATGACATATGTTGACCGCTATGCCTACGATAAGCCATCGGTTTTAATTCCAAGAAAAGGTTCTGTCGATAAACTATATTATGTTGAAGAACCATTTTGGAATGTAGATACTATTTTTTATACGGATATTGATGTAAATAAAGCAATACCAAAGTATGTGTATTATTGTTTGCAAATGGAGCATTTGGAACAATATAACACCGCAGGCGGTGTTCCAAGTTTAACCCAAACCGTATTAAATAAAATCAAAATCCCCGTCCCGCCGCTGCCGGTACAGCGTGAAATTGTCCGTATACTGGATCATTTCACGGAGCTTACGGCAGAACTTACGGCAGAACTTACGGCGGAGCTTACAGCACGGAAGAAACAGTATGCGTATTATAGGGATAAGCTGTTGACTTTCAATGTCCGCGGGGAGGCAGGTGACTGCAAGTGGAAGACGCTTGGAGAGATTGCGGAAATTGGGACAGGTTCAAGCAATACTGACGATGCCGTTGAAAATGGTTACTACCCTTTCTATGTACGGTCACAAGAACCGCTCACAAAAAACCTGTATGAATATGATGAAGAAGCGATAATTACTGCCGGCGATGGTGTTGGGGTAGGCAAAGTTTTCCACTATGTTAATGGAAAATATGCGTTGCATCAAAGAGCATATAGAATTCACCCAATAGATTCAGGCGTGAGTGGAAAATATTTATATCATTATTTTGCCGCCCGGTTTCCAGATTATATAAAAAAGCAAATGTATCAAGGCTCCGTTCCTTCTATTCGCAGACCGATGCTTGACAATTTCGAGGTAGCAATCCCTAATCTTTCGGTTCAGCATAGAATTGTTGAAGTTTTAGACAACTTTAATGTAATTTGCTCTGATCTCAAAATTGGTCTTCCTGCGGAGATTGAAGCAAGGCAGAAGCAATACGAGTTCTATCGTGACGCTCTCTTGACTTATGCCGCAACTGGCAAGATAATCTTGGCAGACAGACAAACAAAC
>CAUABY010000107.1 GCA_958427375.1 uncultured Eubacteriales bacterium | reverse complement strand
GCCGCGTCCACCGCCGCAGAGTCGCGCGGACTCAAAAACTGCTCGCGCTCCAGGCGCGCAATCTCGTCTTTGACCGCGTCCAAGCTGTCAGTCTTTGCGAAATCCATGCACTGCAAGGCGAGATGCGTGGCAATGCCGCGCTCAGCCCCAGTGACAGGCTTGTCCGCGCGCGTAAAGTCCGGCATGGCAAAGCCCCGGCGGCGCGCGGGCAGGAACGGTGCCGCGTCCTCGTCCGGCTCGGCGCGGCCTTTAAGCTCCGTCGCCGTTATCTTTGATGGCAGCGCCTCCGCGTCAGAGTGCGGATAGGCAAAGCTCAACCTGCGCGCAAGCTCTGCGGCTGCATCTTCATCCGCCTCCGCTGACGCGCACTCCCGCGCCTCAGCCTCCGCGCGCCGGGTGTCAGAGCAAATTCTCATCTTCAAATGCCGCTCATTGTCCGCAAGCGCGGCATAGATTAGCCAGTTCACCGGCGCGCCCGCCGCCGCGAGAACCTCACTCGCCATGGGGGCAGTTACCGAGGCGGCGGACTTCTCTATAAGCTTCTCCGGCTCGCGCACAGCGGCCGTGATGAACAGCCGCTCCTTCGGCCTTGTCAGCGCCACGTATAAAAGCCGCAGCTCCTCCGAGAGCATCTCCCGCTCCAAGCGCAGGCGGATGGCGTTTCGCGCAAGGCTGGGGTACTCTATACGCCGCTTCAAGTCCGTGACCTTCGGCCCCAGGCCGAGCGTGGGGTGGACAAGCACCGTGTCCCGGCTGTCCTGCCGGTTGAAGCGGCGGGCGGTATCGCAGAGGAAAACGACCGGGAACTCAAGCCCTTTGGACTTGTGGATTGTCATAATCTGCACGCAGGACGCGCTATCCGCGCCGGAGCCCGGCTCATTCCCGCGCTCAGCCAGCTGCCGGAGCCAGTTGACAAAGCGGTGCAGGCCGCGATAGCCCGTCGCGTCAAAGCGCTCGGACAGCTCCGCTAACTTCAACAGGTTCGCCCGGCGCTGCACACCGTCACTCATGGCCGAGCACAGCGCCAGCAAATCAAGCTCGTCAATCAGCCGCCACAGCAGCTCCGTCACCTGCATATCCGGCGCGAGGGCGCGGAATCGCCCCAGCTTTTCGATAAAGGCGGCACACTTCCCGCTCGTCTCCGCCGCCGCAGTGAGCGCGGTGAAATAGTCACCGTTCTTGTCCGCCGCGCGTATCTCCGCCAGCTCTTCCGCCGTGAAGCCAAAGGCCGGAGAGCGCAGCACCGCGATGAGCGGGATATCCTGATGCGGGTTATCTATCACCGCCAGGAGTGACATCAGCTCAGAGACCTCGGCGGAGGTGAAAAAGCCCCCGCCCTGCCCCGCCGCGGTGGGTATGCCCATGGCGGCAAGCTCGCGGCGGTAGATGCCGCCCACAGAATTTGCCGAGCGCATGAGCAGGGTTATATCCCCGTACTCAAGAGGACGGCCGTTCACCGTCATACCGGAGGCCATGAGCTTTTTAATCTCCGCGCCGACAAGCCGTGCCTCAAGCGAGGTCTTGTCAGGGCGCTCCTCGTCGTCATCGGCACCGGCGGCCATGTCCAAAAGCAGCAGCTCCGGCACCGGCACCGCGCCCTCGTAATTTGCCCCACAGCGCAGAGCCGCCGCGTCGTCATAGTCGATATCGCCGAGTTCGCGCGACATGCACTGCGAAAAAACCGCGTTGGCACAGTCTAAAATTTCACGCCGGGAGCGGAAGTTCTCCCGTAATATAACGCGGCGCGGCTCACCTGCGGCGGCGCGGTCACCGTCCTTGAAGGAGTTATATTTCTCCGTGAAAATCTCCGGGTCGGCAAGGCGGAAGCGGTAGATAGACTGCTTCACATCGCCCACGAGAAAGAGCTTGCGCCCCTCGTCGGACACCGCTTTAAAAATCGCGTCCTGCACGCGGCTTACGTCCTGATACTCGTCAACCATGACTTCGGTAAAGCGGGCGGACATGGCGGCGGCAAGCTCAGTCGGGCTGCCGTCGGGCTTTGTGAGAAGCTTTGCCGCCAGGTGTTCAAGGTCGGCATAATCCACAAGCCCGGCGCGGCGCTTCAGCCTGCTGTACTGCGCGTCAAAATCGAGCGTGAGTGACAAGAGCGCGCCCATGGTGTCCCCCGTGCTCTCAAGCTCGTTAAGCAACGCTTCGGAGGGGGCATAGAGCGTGGCCTCAATTGCCGCCATCGCCTTTTTGCAGGCCTCACGGCGAATTTTTATCTTGTCCGAAAGCTCCGCGTTCGGCGAATTTCTCAGCGCGCCGAGACGGCCAAACTCTATGGGCAGGTACTCGCGCGCCTTGTCCCATCCTATATTCATACTGCGTATCAGCTCGCGTATCTGCGCGGCGGTGTCGGAAATACTGGGGAGGTAGGCCTTGGCTATCTTCTCCTCGCCCGCCATGGCCTCCATGAGTCTGTCAAGCTCCCCGCTCCAATACGCGGCGCTCGCCTTGGCGCTGTCAAGAATCTCGTGCCCCCAAGGGGTCTCGCCCACGTCGGCCGCGCCGGATTTGAGCAGCTTGATCTGCTCCTCCGCCCACAGCTCCGGGCGGGCGTGGCACTGCATCTTCTCATGCAGAGACAGCACCAGCGCGGCAAGGCGCGAATCATCCCGCCCAACGCCGACCGTGTCCGCCAGCGCGAGAAAGCCGGGATAGTCGGCAGAAGATTGGTAACGCTCTTCCAAAACCCGCTCCAAAGCGGCGGATTTCATGCTCTGCGCGCGCTCATCGTCCGCTATCTTGAAGTCCGGGCTGATGCCGGCAAGATGGCTGTTCTCGCGCAAAAGCGAGGCGCAGAAGCTGTGGATTGTGCCGATTTTTGCGCGCTGACACAGCGCGCTCTGCCGCCTGAGGCGGCGGTTGCCGGGGTCCGCGGCAAGGCGCGCGGCGAGCTCGTCCATTATCCTGCCGCGAAGCTCCCCGGCGGCGGCACGGGTAAAGGTAATGATTAAGAAGCTGTCGAGGTCGGCGGGGTGGGCGCTGTCCGTGACATAGCTCATCAATCGCTCGGTGAGTACCTTGGTCTTGCCGCTGCCCGCTCCGGCGGAGACGAGCACGGTGCTGCCGCGCGCGGATATGGCCGCCGCCTGGCTTTTTGTGGGCTTAAATTCACTCATTGGCGTTCTCTCCCTCCAAAAGGCTCCACACCTTGTCCGGGCGCAACCTGCTCAGGTAGCGGCAGGCCTCGCCGTTTTCGCCGTCGGCAAAGTGGCAGGCGTCGAAGTAATCGCAGTTGAGGCAGGCGTTCTCCTGCTGGCCGCGGTAATAGGGGTCGGCGGCTATGCTGCCGCGCCTGAGCTCCCCGGCCATATCGCCGAGGCACTTTTTAATGTGCTTTGACAGCAGCCCCAGCCGCTCAAGCGAGGCCACATCATCCGCGGACGGCTTGCCGCCGCGAAAGCGCACGGGGATGTAGCGCTTGTCCTCGCCGTGCTCCCAGGCCTCCATCAGCGCCTCGTTATCCAGCACAAGGCCGCTGCGGCGCAAGGCATCAGCGCGCTTTTTCTCGGCCTCCGCGTCGTCCATGTCGCGCGCGGCGGAGTACATGGCGTTTCGCGCGGGCACGTACATCACGCCCGCCGGGACAACCTCGTGCCCGTACAGCCCCGCGCCGCAGGATTCAAGCGTGAAGAGATAGAGGAGCATCTGAAGCCCCATGCCGTACCACACGTCTGACATGGAAAACTGCCTGCGCCCGGTCTTGTAGTCCACCACGCGCAGATAAAGCTTCCCCTCGTGCAGCCAGCCGTCAACGCGGTCGGCAATACCGGTGAGGCTGAGCTTCGTCTCCCCCTCGCCGATATCGACGGGCGGGATGTTCTCCGCGCGGCCAAAGTCCAGCTCAAAGTCCAGCGGCTCAAAGTCGGATTTTCTCAGCTCGTCGGCCATGTCCGTGACAATCTGGCGCACGTCGCGCGTGAGGCGTTTAAAGAGGTAGACAAAGCGCGCGCTCTTCTCCTTAAAGTCGTTCAACTCATGGTGGACATATTCATCAACGTATTTATTGCAGATTTTGCCCAGCTCCTCGTCGCTGACGCGGGCAAAGCCGCCGAGGCTCTTGACCTCACGCGCGGTGCGCTCAAGCACATAGTGCATAAAGGTGCCGATTTCCGGCGGAGTGAAGCCCGCGGGCTCATAGGGCTTGGCGCGCAGGCCGTATTGGCAGAAGTAGGCGTATTTACAGGATGCAAACTTGTCTATGCGAGAGGCGCTGAGGCGGAGCTTGTCGCCATACAGCGCCTTTACCGCGCGCTCGGAGAGCCTGCCGCGGCTCATTCCGGCGGCACGCTTGAGCGCCGCCCAGCGCTCCGGCTCGCGCTCGGCAAAATACTCCGCCGCCGCTGTCTCCACCGCCGTGCCGCCGTGTATGGCGTGGGCGGCAAGCCCCAGCGCCGGGGCGGGTGCGGAAAGGCGTGCGCGAGGCAGGTCGCCGGGCTCCGGCTTTATGCCGAAGAGCGCGGCGGCGCGGTTATAGACAAAGGCCGGGCGCTGCGGCTCGCCGTCAGCGTCCGCCGTCGGGTAGGACATGGTGAGGCTCTCCGAGGGCAGGCTCAGGCAGTTATATATAAGCGAAAATTCGCGCCAGAGCTCCCCCTCCCCCGCGCCGAGGTCGATGTCGCACTCAAGAAGCCGCGCGCGCTCGGCGTCGGAAAATACGCCGTCCTCATCCCCGGCCTTGGGCAGGCGCGCGTCGGACGCGCCGAGGACGATGAGGTGCTTTATACTGCGGCGGCGCATACGGTCAAAGTCACCGGCGGACACACGGTCGAGCGAGACGGGGATGACGCCGACATCGTACTTTGAAAGCGTAAGTGTGAACAGCCGCCCGAACTCCGCCGCGTCCATCTCGCTCTCACCCAAGACCGCGCTGCTCTGCTCAAGCGCGGCCACGATAATATCCCACAGCTGCACATACTCCTGCGCAAGCTCGCCGCGCCCCTCGGCTGACAGGCTCTCGGCGCGTGCGGAGAGCGTTTCGGGCAGTTTCAACTCGGCAAAAAGCTCCGCCAGAGCCGCCGCCTGCGCGCTCGCCGTATGCGCGGCCTCACTGCGGCGGCGGAAATTCAAAAGCGGCTCTGACAGCCTGCGGCGCAGTTCGTTTATTTCATCAAGCCGCGCAAGCGCCGCCTCGTCATACTCTCCGCCGTAGCCGTCCGGGTGCTGCCGCCACGGCTCATTGCGCTCCCACGCGGCGGCGCGAAGCTGCCATTTGAAGATGTAGTCGGCCAAAATATCGCACTCATCCGTTGTCAGGCCGGTCAGCCCGGTGTCCATGTAGCTTATGACATCGTCCACATCCCAGCCGCCGCCCGTTATCTCGTACACAAGCGTCACCATCAGCGGCAGCGGCTTATACATCAGCTCACTCTTTTTCGCCGTGAACAGCGGCACACCGTACTGACGGAAAGTGTTTTCCAGCACTCCGGCATAATCGTCAAAGCTGCGCACGGCCACGGCGATATCGCGCCAGCGGCAGCCCCCGTCGCGCACAAGCTCAAGGGCTCGCGCGGCGGCAAGCTCACACTCGGCGCTGAGGCTGTCAGCACTCGTGAGGCGTATATCGTGTGCGCCGCTGTAACGCACATCGGAATATGAGAACATGTTGTCGGCAAAAAAGCTCAGCGCGGGCGCTTTGCCACGCGCCGCCTGCTGCTCTTCAACCGTATATTCAACGCCCAGCTCCTTCGCCGCGGCAATGAGTGCGCGCGCGGCGCGGCGGCTGAGTTCAAAAACCTCGCTGCCATGCTCCAGCGAATCTACAGTCAGGCAGACGGTGAGCTGTGCGCCCTTGCTCAAAAGCGCGCGTAAGACCTCGCACTCCTGCGCGGTGAAGTCGATAAAGCCGTCGACGTATATGCAGGATGAAACGTCAATGTCGCTGTCGGGTATCTGCCGGGCAAGCAGCGTCAGCCTGTCGGCGGGGTCGGCGCGGCCGTTGGCAACAACCGCGTCATAGCCTTCCGCGATGAGCGCGAGGTCGCGCAGTTTGTCACCAAGCCCATCGTCAAGCTGTTCCGCCGCGTCAAAAAGCGCGTCCGGCGCGACGCAGGCCGACTTCAGCTCATCAATCGCGGCAAGCAGCATGGACTGCATCTCCGCCCTGTGTGCCGCCGCGCCTAAAAGCTTCAAGCGCCCGGAGAGCGCGTTGAGCGTGAGCGCCATGCATAAAAGCCGCCCGCCCTTGTCCAGATACTTTGCCGCGCCGCCGCCGAGCTGACTTGTCAGCCGCCGGGCGAGCCCCGTGAAGCTGAACACCTCCGCATAGCGCGAGAGCGCGTCACCGCAGGCGCGGCACAATTCGCGCTCGGCCTCATGGCTGTACTGCTCAGGCACAATGAGCATGCGCCGCCCCTCGCCGCGCCGCACGGCGGCCTTGATTCGGTTTATAACGGCGGCGGTCTTGCCGGTTCCCGCCCTGCCCGTGATGAGAGTGAGCATATACGCCCTCCAGTTTTTATTTCTTAGCTTTAGATTATATCCGTCAATCCCGGCCTCGTCAACTAAAGCCGCCGGGAGGCAAAAATAATCTCTGTACATTTTTGCCGCGCGTGGTATAATTCAGATTGTTTACGGAAAGGCGAAAGATGATGAAAAAGCTTATAATTATCCTCCTTGCAGCCGCGCTTTTGCTGTGCGGCTGCGGCACGGCGCAAAGCGAGAGCGGCACGGAGGCGCAACTAAACAGCACAGAGCCGAGCCCCACGCCCAAAGCGCTGCCGAAGCCTGAGCCTACGCCCCAGCCGCAGGACGAGGGGATGAGCGCGGAGGAGCAGCTTGGCCGCGAGATTGCCGACTTCGCGCTGAACTTTCTCGGCAGCAAGTACAAGTACGGCGGCAAAACGCCGGAAGAGGGCTTTGACTGCTCAGGGCTTGTGTACTATGTGTACTCGCAGTTTGGCTACTCGCTCGCGCGCGTGGCAAACGACCAGGCCAGGCAGGGTGAGGAGGTTGCGCCGGAGGATCTGCGCGCGGGTGACGTGCTCGCTTTCTACTCCGGCAAGGACTATGTGGGGCACGTGGGCATTTATATTGGCAACGGCTATTATCTGCATGCCATGGGTTCGGCCTATGGTGTGGTGCTCACCTCACTCGATGACCCCTTCCTTGAGCGCGTGTACGTCGCGCGCCGCTTCATCGGCTGTGACGAGCTTTTCACCAGCAGCCAGCAAAGCGTATACTAAGGCTAACAAAAAGCGTCGGATGCTTCACACATCCGACGCTTTTGAGACTGTCAAAAACCATGCCGCAATGTAAAGAAAACAGAGCAGCAGGGGAGCTTGAGGGGGCAAGGCCCGCCTCA
>CAUABY010000106.1 GCA_958427375.1 uncultured Eubacteriales bacterium | reverse complement strand
ATCTGCGATTTGAAGAGCCTTTTGCTTATCTGGCTGCCGTCATTTTTGCTGTATAACTACGCCTTGAAGCTCTCCTCCGGCAAAATCCGCTCTTACCGGTGGTCGAACATCATCGACACGATTATTTTCCCGTATCTGATTCTGCCCATTCTGGCAGAGGCCCTCTTTATAAAGCTCAAGAAATTCCACGTCACCGAGAAATCACGCTCTGATAACGGCGGCGATTTACTGTTGGGTATTCCGCATCTTATTTTGCTGCTGTTCAATACTCTCGCGCTTGTCATCATTGTCAAGGAAGTGGTCATTGACCGTAATTACGGCGGCGTTGTGCTGCTCTACTGGATTATTGTCAACGGCTTCAACTTGGTTATGGCGCTGCTGTTTGTCGCCGGGCGGCGTAATCTCCGCTCCAGTGACCGCTTCACCGTCTCCGTCCCGGTTGAGGTCAGCTCCGGCAGTGCGCGGATACAAGGGTACACGGTGGATATCTCTGAAAACGGAATGGCCGTTATCCTGCCTGAGCCTGTCGTCATGCAGGAAGATGCCCCGCTCTCCGTATCCATATCGGATAGGGAGTATTCCGCACAAATCCAGTGCGCCGTGGCCAGTGTCACTCAGGTAAGCAGCGGCTGGCGCTACGGCCTGGGCATCACCGCCATGGACGGTGATGATAAAGAGAACTATATGCAAATCGTCTTTGACCGCCATCACAGCATGAGCGATGTCATGCAGCCCACGGTCAGCACCTTCTCCGACCTCTCGGTCAATATACAAAAGCGCATGCAGCCGCTCAAAAAATCTCAGCGCAGGCAGCCGCGCATCACCGTCGGCCGCAGCTTTACCATTGATAACGGCGAAAGCGTCTATGTGGAGGACATGAACTATACATATCTCCGCGTCGCCGATGCCGACGCCGCCAAGCTGCCTCAGCGGTTCACGCTGGACTTTGACGGCTTTATGATGGAGCTTAGCAAAAGCGACGTCCGCCCCAATTTGTACGAAATAATTAATCGGGATGAGCTTATGCAGAATCCCGCCTTCACCGGCATGCTTTTGGGCGCCGGCGAAAAAGCGCTTGTGTAAGCGCCTCGAATTACTCTCTGAAAGGAGAAAACTGCTTCCATGCTTTTCTCAAGCGTTGTTTTTCTTCTTTACTTTCTCCCGCTTGTCCTTATTCTGTACTATACGATAGGCAGGCTGAACATAAAGGTACGAAACGGAATTCTGCTCATAGCCAGCTTGGTGTTTTACGCATGGGGTGAGCCTAAGAATGTCCTACTGCTGCTCTTCTCCTGCGTCTTCAACTATCTTCTGGGCTTGGCGGCGGGCAGTCAAAAGCTCTCAAATACCCTGCGGCGCATGGGCTTGATTGCGGCTGTCACCGTCAATCTGGGCATTCTCTTTGTGTTCAAGTATCTCAACTTCACTGTCGATACCATAAACGCGCTGGCGGGGCGCGGTCTGCTCTCCGTGCGCAGTATTGCCCTCCCGCTCGGCATCTCTTTCTTCACGTTTCAGGCGCTTTCTTATGTTATTGATGTTTACCGCCGGGATACGCCCGTGCAGAAAAACCCCTTTGACCTCGCGCTCTATATCTGCCTTTTCCCTCAGCTTGTCGCCGGCCCCATTGTCCGCTATAATGAGGTTCAGCAGCAGCTCCTGTACCGGCAGGAGAATTTTGAGCAGCTCAGCCGCGGAGCCTGCCGGTTCGTGCGCGGGCTTGCGAAAAAGCTCCTCCTTGCCAACAGCATGGGCGCCGTTGCGGACGCTGTTTTTGGCGTTACTAACCTGTGGCACACTCAGTATCTGGTGCCCGCTTCTCTGGCGTGGCTCGGCTCTTTCGCCTATACATTGCAGATTTATCTGGACTTCTCCGCGTATTCCGACATGGCCATCGGCCTTGGCGCGATGTTCGGCTTCTCATTTTGCGAAAACTTCAATTACCCCTATATTTCCGACTCGCTCACCGAGTTCTGGAAGCGCTGGCATATCTCGCTCACCCGCTGGTTCCGTGAGTATCTCTATTTCCCCCTCGGCGGCTCGCGCACGGAAAACGCGGATAAAATGATCAGAAACCTTGCAATTGTCTGGCTCTGCACCGGCATCTGGCACGGCGCTAATTGGACGTTTATCCTCTGGGGCGTCTGGCATTTTGTCTTTACCCTGCTTGAGCGCTTGGTGGGCTTTGACCGCTGGAACAGCAAGGGCAGGCCGTGGAGGCATATTTATCTGCTGCTGGTTGTCAATTTCGGCTGGGTCCTGTTCCGGGCGGATAATATGTATGTCTTTCAGGAATACGCCGCGAATATGTTCATGCTCAATGGGAACGGCTTTTTCAGTGACACAGCCTTGATGTTCCTGCGGGAAAACTGGCTCTGGTTCATTCTCAGCGTTCTTGCCTGTATCCCGCCTGATACGCTCAAGGGCTGGGCAGGGCGCGTGCTTGCCCGCCTGCGCCTGCAAGCGCCCAAGCTCTCCGCCCTCTATCCCGCCGCGATGCTGCTGCTTTTCGCCGTGTGCGTTATCTATCTTGTACGCAGCGACTATAACCCCTTTATCTATTTCAACTTTTAGCGGTGCAAAACGCCGCCTTTCTGGTGATGCTTAGTATGAAAGCAATTTTGAAAAATCCGTATAAATTGGCCGGACTTCTCCTGCTGTCGGTCTGGCTTGTCTTCTCCGTGTGCAATCTCTTCTGCGCCATTGCCGGGCGCGAGGAGCTGATTGAAGATTTGGAAAACGAGACAGACCTCAAGGGCGTCATTGAAGATGTGGACGAGTTTATTTCAGAAGAGATTGCCCTGCGCCAGCCCATTATCGAGACCTATGGCGTGATGCAGAGGGCTATGGGAAAGCATGAGCTCAATAATATGGACTTGATTGAGGATAAGCTCGGCTTTTTGCACAGCGGAAACTTCTATGCGGGCTTTGGTGATGACCAGCGCAAAATCGCCATCAATTTCCGCCTGCTTAATGATTATGCCGCCCAATACGGCGCGCAGACCGGCGTTGTCATTACGCCCATGAAGATAGCGCCGGAGGATGCCCGCTATTTGGGCCTCCCATATAACAGCTTCTATCACGAGGCGGATGACCTGCTTGCGTGGCTCAGGCACTATAATGTACACTGCATGGACATGCGTGACCTGCCGGCGGAGAGCGGGCTCGGCTATGAGCAGAGCTTTTATAAAACCGACCACCACTGGACGACACCTGCCGCCTTTGACGCTTACTGCCGCATAATAAACTGGCTTGAGCAGTCCGAGGGGCTGAAACTTGCTTCGACAGCAGTTACAAGTGATATCAATAACTATGCCGTTGAAAACTATCCCTCCCTTATGCTGGGCAGTCAAGGCCGCGACGCTGGCCTTTACTACAGCCGCGGGACGGAGGACTTTTCAATTTATTATCCCCTGGATAACGGAGACTATGTTCTGCGTACCCGCGACAACGGAGAATGGCGGGAGTACAGCGGCGGCTTCCGCGGAGCCTTGGTGAAAGACCGGTTTGAAGAGACCGTCCGGGATAATCTCTTCACTGAAAGCTGCTATGACCTCTCTTTCCTGCGCGGCCTGCATGACGAAATTTCTATTGAGAATCAAAATCTTCCAGACGGGGCGAAGGTCCTTATAATCTGCGATTCATATTCGCTCCCCTTGGGCTGCTATCTGGCGCAGAACTTCGGCCGGATTGATATGGTCTATGCTCTCGGCAGCAGGATGGACAATGTGCTTAAAATGATTGAAGAGAATAGCTATGATTATGTGCTGGCATGCATCTATCCGGAAAATCTTTCCGTGGAAAACTACCGCCTGTTTGAGGACTTGGACTATGCGTAAACTTTGCTGTGCTCTGCTGCTTTTGGCCGTGCTGCTGGCCGTAACAGCCTGCTCCAGGGAGGAGCAGAAGCCGCCCGCGCCCGCCGGACTTCCCGCGCTCCATGTCAGCGGCGGCACATTGGCGGATGCGGAGAATAATCCCGTTGTCCTGCGAGGCATGAGCAGTCACGGGCTGGGCTGGTATCCGCGTTATATCAATGCCTCCGCCATGAATACGCTCAAGGAGTACGGTGCAAATGTGCTCCGTCTGGCGCTCTACAGTGAGACAAAAACGGGCTATCTTCAAGAGCCCTACAGCCTTGACATGCTCTATATCGCCATTGAAAACGCTATCGCCGAGGATATGTACGTCATTGTCGACTGGCATATTCTTTCCGACGGCAACCCGCTCACCCACGCGGATGCCGCCGAGGAGTTTTTCTCGCAAATCTCTCAGCGCTATGCCGCTGTGCCCAATATTCTCTACGAGATTTGCAACGAGCCTAACGGTGAGACCACTTGGGACGATATTACCGCCTATGCAGACCGCGTTATTCCCGTCATCCGTGAAAACGCGCCGGAGGCGGTAGTGCTCGTGGGAACACCTAAGCACTCCACGCAGATTCAAGAGGCTATGGCGCGCCCGCTTGACTATGACAACCTGATGTACAGCTATCATAAATATGTTGATGTCTCGCCCGACGGGGATGCGCCGACCATGTATTGGCTGGAAAAGGCCATCGAGACGCAGTTCCCGGTCTTTGTCACCGAGTGGGGCATAACATATGGCGCGGAATTCTCCAATGGCAATGTTGATGAACAGCAGCTTTCGCGGCAGTACAGCAATCTGAACATGGAGCCTGCGCAGGAGTTTGTGGATTATATGAATTTCAACGGTATCAGCTGGTGCGGTTGGGCGCTCTCCAATTCCGTGGAAATCCACGCCGCAATCCGCTGGGACTGCGACAAGCTCCACGGCTGGACGCTGGACGATTTGACCCCCGGCGGGTCGCTGATGTTTTCTGCTTTCAAAGGGGAGGTGAGCATATGAAGCGCTATAAGTTTCTCCCTGTGCTGCTCAGGGTTCTCGGCCTTGTGCTGCTTGTTGGTGTGCTTGTCCTCGCGCTTGAGCGCAGTATGGCGCCGAGCCATCCAAGAGAGCCCGCTGATTTCTTCTTCCTGCAAACGGCGGATGACGCGGACTGCACCCTGCTCATAAGCGGCGGTAAAAGCGTACTTATTGATACCGGCGAAGCGCAGGATTTTGAGGCCGTCTGCGCCCTGCTCAAGCAGCAGAATGTTGCGCGCATCGACTGCATGATTCTAACCCACCCCGACAAGGACCATATCGGCTCCGCGCTCGCTCTTTCGCAGGCCTATCCCATCGGCCTCGTGGTTGAGCCGTATTATGCCAAGGAGAAGGACAGCTACCAGACCCTGAACGATGCCTTGGACGCGCAGGGCGTTTCCAGACTGGTTCTGGCTCGCCCGCGTAATATGACCTATGGCGATTTGCGCCTCACCGTCTACCCGCCTGAAGAAACCAATTACCAGAATGATAACAACTATTCCCTTGCTGTTGAAGTCAGGCACGGTGAAGCTTCGCTTTTCTTCGCCGGGGATGCCTATGTCGCCCGCACAAAGGAGCTGCTTAATCTGCCCCTCCACGCGGTTGACCTCTATCACGCAAGCTATCACGGCAGAGACTATGAAAACGGCCTGCAGCTTTTGCAGGCGCTCACGCCGCGGTATGTGACAGTCACCGCCGACAGCGCCGGGAAGGACACCCGGAAGTGCTGTGCCGCGCTGGGCAGTCAGGTGCTTTGCACCGCCTCCGGCACAGTCCATATGCAAAGCGACGGAAGCGGACTTACCCTCGTGGCTCAGGGCTGAGCTGGGAGCGTCGGCAGGAAAACTGAAAATTATCGAAAAAGATTAAAACTGAATATCAACGAAAAAAAGGAGAACCAGCTGGTTCTCCTTTTTGAAATCTATGGTAAGTTGCAGATAACAGCGCGCTTTACAAGCATGTCGGAGTGCTGTAAAATAAATAACAGAGAGGGGAAATTGAAACATGAAAAAAAGACTGCCTGCGCTTGTCGCTTTGCTGCTGCTCGCGGCGCTTTTGTGCGGCTGCGGCGCGGCCGCAAAGGGAGCGGAGCCGAAGGAGACAGAGCTGATTATAGCTACCGACCTGCATTATCTCTCACCTGAGCTTACCGACCACGGCGCTTTTTTTGAAAGGCTCATAGAGAATGCGGACGGCAAGGCGGTGGAATACTGCGAGGAGATTGTGAACGCCTTCGTCGAGCAGGTCATTGCTCAAAAGCCTGATGGTCTTATTTTGTCCGGGGATTTAACATTCAACGGCGAGAAGCTCAGCCATGAGACGCTTGCCGGAAAGCTGCAACGCGTTCGCGCCGCTGATATCCCGGTTTTTGTTATGCCGGGGAACCACGACCTGGGTAATTTCATGTCGGCATCCTTTCAGGGGAATGGCTATGCGCGCGCGGAGAATATAACAGCCCAGCAATTCGCTGAAATTTACCGGGATTTTGGTTATGACGCGGCGTATGCGCGGGATGAAAACTCCCTCAGCTATATCGCAAAGCTCTCTCCGGCGCTTGCCCTGCTGGTCGTGGATGTGAACGGCTCCAAAACGCCCGGAAGCGTCCGCGAGGATACGCTCGCTTGGGTCGAGCAGCAGCTTGCCGCCGCCGAGCAGGATGGCCTGCGGGTGCTCTCAGTCAGCCATCAGAATATACTCCAGCACAGCCCGCTTTTTTCTACAGGTTTTGTGATGTACAGGAATGATATGCTCATAGACCTGCTTGAGCGGTATAATATCATCTGCCATTTCAGCGGCCATATGCACACCCAGCATATAGCCCAGAGTGAAAATGGTATTACAGAAATTGTCACAAGCTCCATGCTGGTGCCGCCGCTTCAATACGGAGTGCTGCACTTGGAGAGCACGACCGGCCAATATCATACCGAACAGGTGCCGGTGCCCGAACAAATAGGGGAGTACGCCAAAAACTTCTTCTGGAATACCTCATACCGTCAGGCTCTGGCGGTGCTGGAATCCGAAACCGATGTTGATAATATGGCCGCCTACTTTGCCGATATAAACAGTGCCTACTTCAGCGGCCGGATAGACAGCGCCGAATATGATACCGAGCAGCTGAAAAGCTGGGAAGAGCGTGACTCCTTCCTCTCTGGCTATCTGCAAAGCATGTCAGCCGACGCGGGAAAAAATCTCACAACGTTCAGCTTTGAGTTTTAGGGGAGCAGAATGGAAAAACCATCACCTCCCCTGCAAGCAAAATGTACAATCAGCAACGCAAAATCAGCTAAAAGGCAGGTTGTGCTTGACTGAAAATATTTGCTTAAGTGACACCCCACTGTACTTTGCGTGCAGTGGGGTGCCGCTCATATCGGTAAATATGGCTCTGAGTCAATAGTTGGGGTAGAACAAAATAAAGAAACCTGAGGAAAGAG
>CAUABY010000105.1 GCA_958427375.1 uncultured Eubacteriales bacterium | reverse complement strand
AAAGGATAGACGAAATGGCAAGATTTAACGAAGGCACTTACGAAGGTCAGGCGCGCGGCTACAACGGCAAGCTCACGGTTCAGGTCACATTGAGCGCTGAACGGATTGAAGCTGTCAAAATAACCGAGCACCATGAGATGCGCGGCATTGGCTGGGGGCTTAACACCACCCCTGTTGAGACCTATCCTGGGCTTATTGTTGAATACCAGTCTCTCAACATCCCTGTGGTTGACGGCTCTGACCTCACCAGCAAAGCAATTCTTGACGCGGTAACGGCGGCACTTAAGGCCTCCGGCGCAAGCAAGGAGCTCAGAGAAGAGCTCAAAAACGCTCCCGGCCCGGCACTGCCTGAGGCCGTTGACGAAGAGCGCACGGTTGATCTTTTGATTTGCGGCGCAGGCGCGGCAGGTCTGGCGGCAGCTGTTGAGGCAAAGCTCGCCGGGGCGGACGTTGTTGTGGTTGAAAAGCAGGGCGTCACCGGCGGCTCCACCGCGAGAAGCGGCGGTAAGCTTCTGGGCGCCGGCACACGCTGGCAGAAGAAGCAGGGCATTTATGATACACCTGACATGGTGTATGACTACCTTATGGAAGTCGGCGACAGGCGCGGCGACTTTATGTCCGCCGCAAAAACCCGCTATGTTGCAAACCACCTCAACAGCACCATTGAGTGGCTCAGCAATATCAAGTACAGCATCAAGGGCGATCCGGCGGAGGTTCTCGCCCAGCCTTGGCCTGAGCTCTCCAAGCCCAAGACCAATGCGGACGGCTCGCTGAAAAAGGCAAATTACACCGCGCAGGATGTTGAGCCTATCCACGTATCGCTCCAGCCGTGGCGCGTTCACAACTCTCCCGGCGGCGGCGGACAGACCAACGGCGAAGGCGGCGAGATATCCGTTCCCATGTCGCTGTACTATGAAAATGACCTCGGCGGCGAAATCATTTATAACACTGCTCTCGCCTCACTAATCACGGATGAGGCCACCGGCGCTGTCATCGGCGCTGTGTGCAAGAAGGCAAATGGCGGCATCTTGACTATACACGCCAAGAAGGGCGTTATCCTTGCGACCGGCGGCTATGCCCGCAACAAGGAAATGGTCTCCCGCTACCCGGTTGCGCACTATTTCAGCAATGTCCCCCACGGAAACTTGGGCGACGGCCTTATCGCGGCTGAGAAAGTCGGCGCGAGAAACTACATCCATCCCGGTGTGCAGGTTGTTTACACCAGCCTTACCTGCGGCATCGGCATTAACGACGAGTCCGGCCTTATTGTCAACGACAAGGGCGACAGAGTTGTTAACGAGTGGACTTATCAGTACACCGTGGGTGACGCGCTTCGTGAAAGCGGCAGTAACTGCGGCTGGTACATTACCTCCGGCAAGGAGCCGTACTCCGGCGTCAAGTTCGGCTACAAGATGGCTGTAGCCGGCAAGAGCAAGGACCCTGTTGCTGACAGCATTCCTGAGCTTGCAAAGAAAATAGGCTGTGACCCCGACAGGCTCCAAAAGACCTATGACCGCTACTGCGAGCTTATCGCAAAGGGCGTCGATGAAGACTTCGGCAAGCCCGCCGAGTTCCTGCACCCCATTGAGGGGCCGAAGTTTGCAGCGCTCCGTCTGCATCCCTGCGTCACCGTCACCTTTGGCGGCCTTGAAATAGACGTGTCCGGACGAGTTCTGCGCAGTGACGGCAGCTCTATTCCCGGCCTCTATGCGGCGGGCGAGGTTGCCGGTACCGGCTTCTATGGCACCGAGTATCCGACCTGCGGCACTTCCATCTGCGGCGCAATTATGTTCGGCCGCGCCGCCGCAAGGCACGCGCTTGGGCTTGAGGCGCTGTAATAGTCAAATACGGTAAAGCAAGACTTCAAATTGAATAACTACTTAAAAACTGGCTCCGCTTCATGCGGGGTCAGTTTTTATGCGTTTATTGGTGATAAATCGCAAAACACGCGCGTGAAAAATTTAATATTATGCTCCTTGTATTCATTGATGAGAAGAATTACAATGTAGCCAAAAATGCGGTGCCTATACGCGGAAAGGATTACAGCCATGTGTAAAATTTTGCTTCTCGAAGATGATTTGGCCTTAATCAACGGATTGTCTTTTGCTTTCAAAAAGGAGAACTATGAGCTGGATGTTGCGCGAACTCTCGCGGAAGCCGGGAATATATGGGCTGAGGGCAAGTACAATTTGCTGATTTTGGACGTATCTCTCCCCGACGGGACAGGCTTTGAGCTGTGTAGAAAAGTGCGGCAGGTCTCCAAGGTGCCTATTATCTTTTTGACCGCCTCTGACGATGAAATAGACATAGTCATGGGGCTTGACATGGGCGGCGACGACTACATAACAAAGCCGTTTAAGCTCGGCGTTTTGATGTCAAGAATCAACGCCATACTGAGAAGGACAAAAAACTTTGCTACGGCTGATACTGAGCTGCAATCCAACGGTATCAGAGTTATGCTGCTGCAAGGGCAGGCGTACAAAAACGGCGAGCTCTTGGATTTGACCGCCGCTGAATATAAGCTGCTGTGCCTTTTTATGAAAAATCCTAACCGGGTGCTCAGCAAGGAGCAGATATTGGACATGCTGTGGGATTGCGACGGCAACTACATAGACAGCAGCACACTCAGCGTGTATATGCGCCGCCTGCGCATCAAGGTTGAGGACAATCCGAGTGAGCCGCAGATGCTGCTGACTGTCCGCCGTATGGGATATAAATGGAGCGTTTTGAATTGAGGGACACAATGAAAATATTTGCTGACAGGGATATAAAGCGGCTTTTTCAAATCCTCTCAGTTGTTTTGATAGGCTCTCCCCTGCTTTCAGAAGCTTACATACTGCGTATATACGGAAGCTTTGCTGTCTTACCGCTGGTAATAGGCGTGCTTACCGCATGTGCGGTATGGGCTGTTTGCTTTTCCTTTTTTCGTCGGCAAAACAGCATAATGGAGACTGCCGTATCGCGGATAAACGCCTATCTCGATGGCGATTCGGCGGCACGCATTGACTGCGATGAAGAGGGCGAAATGTACAGGCTTTTTCATTCCGTAAACTCGCTTGCCGCAGTGCTCAACTCCCACGCGGAAAAACAACTGCGCGAAAAGGTGTTCTTGAAAGACACGATTTCAGATATCTCGCATCAATTAAAAACTCCGCTTGCGGCGCTCAATATATATAACGGATTGCTCCAAGACGAGCCTGCGGATATGAACACCGTAAAGGAGTTTGCGGCACTTTCAGAGCAGGAGCTTGACCGCATTGAAAATCTGGTGCAAAGCCTTTTGAAGATAACGAAGCTTGACGCGGGCTCAATTACGCTTGAAAGGCATATGGAGAACGTGGGCGACATGATGCGGGATATTGAGCTGCACTATGCCTACCGGGCCGCACGTGAAGAAAAGCATATTATCCTCTCCGGCGCGGATGATGTTACACTTATGTGCGACCGCGTATGGCTGACTGAGGCCGTGGACAACCTTATAAAAAACGCGTTTGACCATACACAGAGCGGCAGTACGATTGAAATTAAATGGCAGGCGCGCCCCGGCGCAGTCCAAATCTCTGTAAAGGACAATGGCTGCGGCATTCACCCGGAGGATTTGCACCATATTTTTAAACGCTTTTACAGAAGCCGCTTTTCAAAGGACAAGCAGGGGCTCGGTTTGGGTCTGCCTCTATCCAAGGCGATAATCGAGGCCCACGGCGGAACCATTGAGACCGAGAGCGAATTGGGCAGAGGTACGTGCTTTAAAATAAATTTTTTAATTACTACAAAATTGTAGGCTGACTGTAGTTTTGCAGTAATATTCATGTGCTATTCTCTCAATTGCAGGCAGGTCATGCAAAGCACGGCTAAGTACACGGCCTGTCCCGCCAACTCAAAAGAAAGAGGAAACTGCACTATGAACTTATTGGAAGTTAATAAAATCTGCAAAACCTATGGCAAAGGCGAGGCAGCTGTAAAAGCCTTGAAAAATGTCAGCTTTTCTGTGCCAAAGGGTGAATACGTTGCTGTTGTGGGTGAATCCGGCTCAGGCAAGAGCACACTTTTGAATATGATAGGCGCGCTGGACACACCTACATCCGGTTCTGTCAAGATTGACGGCAAGGACATTTTCTCAATGGATGACCGAAAACTGACTGTGTTTCGCCGCAGAAACATCGGCTTTATTTTTCAGGCCTTCAACCTTATCCCGGAGCTTACAGTGGAGCAGAACATAATATTCCCGCTTTTGCTTGACTATCAAAAGCCCGACAAGGCCTATCTTGAAAATCTGCTGTCTGTGCTCAATCTAAAGGAGCGCAGGAATCATCTGCCAGGCCAGCTCTCCGGCGGCCAACAGCAGAGGGCGGCGATAGGTCGCGCGCTGATAACCCGCCCGGCGCTCATCCTCGCCGACGAGCCAACAGGCAACCTTGACACACAAAACAGCGCCGAGGTAATTGCCCTGCTGAAAAAGGCCTCAAAACAGTACGAGCAGACGATTATCATGATAACGCATAACCGCGGTATCGCGCAGACGGCTGACCGGGTGCTGCAAGTATCGGACGGAGTGCTGACCGACCTTGGGAGGTGCTGCGAATGAAAAGCTATCTTGGGCTTATCCCCATTTCCGCAAGGGTTCGTAGACGGCAGAACCGCATGATTTTCCTTTGCATTGTGTTTTCGGTTTTCCTCGTGACCGCGATTTTCAGCGTTGCGGACATGATGATTAGAACAGAGAGTGACCGCATGACGGAAAAGCACGGAAGCTGGCATTTTGAAATCAGCGGAATAACATCAAAGGACGCGGACGAGATAGCCGCACGCGACGACGTGGTTTCAGTGGGCAGCTGCGCGATATTCAACGATGGTGGAGAGCTCCCCTACCGCATTAACGGAAAGCGATTTGTGCTATACGGAATTGATGAGTCCTATCTTGCGCAAAATTCAAGCGGTGTAGCCGCCGGGAGCTTTCCACAGGGTGATAATGAAATAATGCTGAGCGAAAACGCGGCTTTCATCCTGCAAGCGGATATATACGACACGGTGACAATAAGCACGCCAGCCGGTGACATGGCCTATAGTGTGACAGGTCTCGGCGGCGTGGATGATGACTTCTATTCAAGCCAGTACTTTTTGGTAGACGCATATTTACCGCAGAGCTCATTTGACGCGCTTTTGGAGCAAAATGCCGTAAGCGACGCAGCGAGGCATTATTATATTCAGTTCACAACACCGGCTAAAGCAGCCATGGCAATACATGAGCTTGTTGAGCGCTATGGTCTTGATGAGGGGAACATTTCAGAAAATATCGGCGTAATGGGTGCGGCCGGGCATAGTAACAGCGAGGCTATGAAGAATGTTTACAGTCTCGCAGGGGTTCTGTTTGTTTTCGTACTGCTTGCCGGTGTTCTGATGATATCCGGCGGGCTGAACAGCAACGTTGCACAGAGGACGCAGTTTTTCGGTATGATGCGCTGCATTGGAATGAGCAAGCAGCAGATAGCCCGTTATGTCAGATTAGAGGCGCTGAATTGGTGTAAAACGGCTGTGCCTGTGGGCGCGGCGCTTGGCACTGTGATAAGCTGGGGCATCTGCGCGGCCATGCATTATGGCATAGGCGGGGAATTTTCAACTACCCCCGTTTTCAAAATAAGTGCGCTCGGCATAATCAGCGGCGCGGCGGTAGGTATTTTATCTGTGCTGCTTGCGGCACAGGCCCCCGCGCGGTGCGCGGCACGGGTCTCGCCGGTGGCGGCGGTTTCCGGCAGCAGTGAAGCTCAGGTCTCTTCGCTGCGCGCGGCAGGGCGCGGCTTTGGCCGAATAGAAATTTTACTCGGAATTAACCATGCGGCCTCAGCAAAGAAAAAATGGATGCTGATGACCATGTCTTTCGCGCTCAGTATTGTTTTGGCGCTCTGCTTCTCCGTATTTCTTAATTTCGCAGGGCTTCTTTTGCCGAGCACTTCCCCATGGAATCCCGATTTTATGCTAAGCGGTTACATCAATGCTCAGATTTTACCGCGCAGTATAGCGGAGGAGTTGCGCGCGAATCCCGGAGTACGCTATGTTTGGGGTGCGACGGGACTTACGTGGATTCCGGCAGTAAGCAACCAGGCGGATATCGACCATGTAACCCTGTGCTCATACGATGAGTTTATGATGGAAAGCAGCAAAAACGTGCTGGCTGAGGGAAAAATGGCACAGCAGGACGAAAATTTCAATGAGGTAATGACGATATTTAACAGGAATAATCCTTTGAGAGTTGGCGACAGTGTTCAAATCAATGGTATGGAGCTGAACATCAGCGGCGCATTTTCGAACGGACTTTTCCCAGATGACATTGTTATAATCTGTCCCCAGCCGCTCTTTGACCAGCTCGTCGGAGAGCAGGATTATAACATGGTTGGCATATTGGCGGATAATTCGTCGGCGGAACAGGTGCTGGCTCAGTTAGTCAATTACACAACGGATGAAATAATTCTCTCCGATTTGCGCGAGACCTATCGGCAGAATAACGCGACCTACTTTGCCTCAAGGCTGCTTGTCTATGAGTTTTTGCTTATAATCGGGCTTATCGCTGTGTTCAACATAGTTAACAGCATCTCCATAAGCGTTACGGCGCGAACGAAGCAGTATGGCGCTATGCGCGCTGTGGGGATGGACAGACGACAGCTGTTCCATATGATATCCGCTGAGGCGGTCGTGTACGCGCTCTCCGGGCTAATAGTTGGATGCGTGCTTGGTCTATGGGTGAACAGGCTGCTTTATACTCGGCTGATTACGAGATATTTTGGCATGGCGTGGCAGTTCCCGGCGGTGGTGCTTGTCGTTATTGTAATATTTGTGGTATTTGCCGCCGCTGCCGCGGTATATGCCCCGGCAAAGAGAATATGCAACATGTCGATTACTGCCACTATCAATGAACTATAAAATAGCTGATATGATTAAAGCCCGCGAATACCATGGTATTCGCGGGCTGAACTTTTTATCAGCGCTGACCTATTTTATACAGGAATGAATTTATCAGGGATTCCCGTGTCACGCGCACGGAATTGAGGATAGTTGCGACAGCGGCAACTATATCAATGAATATGGCAAACCAGATGTTGCAGTAGCCAATGATGCTGAGGAAAATAAGCAGCGTTTTAACTACAAAGGCAAACACCGCGTTTTCAATGGCTATCTCGCGCATACGCTTGCAGATTTGAACAGCGAACGGCAGATTTGCAAGATACTCCGGCGAGATAAGCACGTCGGCATACTTCCCTCTCCTGCTCACGCGGATATCAACATCTGCCTCGCTGTGAGATTCTATACCTGACGAGTAGATGAAAAGCACTGAACCCTTTGCATTC
>CAUABY010000104.1 GCA_958427375.1 uncultured Eubacteriales bacterium | reverse complement strand
GATGCTGTAAACTCTATCCGGAGCAACACCGTGGGAGGACATATGGCCGGCCCGGCCGTCCTCAGGAGGTGGCTAAAGACTGTCGGCAACGGCAGCCTTAGATAGATGGTCGTTTAAGACAGAACCCGGCTTACAGACCTGCTCAACATTATATAGGCCAGAATGAGAGACCTGCGCACACGGCACACGGTCTCTCATATATGATTTCAGGTAGCGGAGAGGTCAGGCGGCATATGGATATTCAGGAGATAATCATTTTTATTGCGGAGCTTATAGGCACGGTGGCTTTCTCCGCCTCTGGCGCGATGGTGGGTATAAACCGGGGAATGGATATATTCGGCGTGTGCGTGCTCGGCGTATTTACCGCAGTCGGCGGCGGAATGGTCAGAGATATCATACTCGGCAATGTGCCAAACGCCTTGACCGACCCCACATACGTTATTGCCGCGTTTTTGACTGCACTTATTATTTTTACTGCGCTCTTTATAAAAAAGGAGCTGCTGCACGGAAAGCTGCGCGCGGCGTATGACAGCATGATGCTGGTCATGGACGCGCTCGGCCTCGGCATTTTCACTGCCGTCGGTGTGCTCACGGGAATAAGAGCTGGGTATGTTGAAAACACCTTTCTTCTTGCTTTTCTCGGCACGCTCACAGGCGTTGGAGGCGGCTTGATGCGTGACATAATGGCGGGTGTGCCCCCGTACATTTTTGTAAAGCACATCTATGCGCTCGCGTCTATCGCGGGGGCCTGCGCGTTTTGCCTTATATACAAATTCTTTGGTGAGATTGCGGCGCTTGTAGTCGCGTCAACGCTGGTGTTTGTTATAAGGCTGCTTGCCGCGCATTTTCGCTGGAACCTGCCGAGAATCAAAGTTGAGACAAAATGAGGTAATGCACATGTCGGATAATATTAAAATACGCACGGCAAGGCCGGAAGATGCGCCGGAGCTTTTGAAAATATACGCACCATATGTTGAGAATACCGCTATTACCTTTGAATATGAGGTGCCCTCGATTGAGGACTTCAAATGCAGGATAGAGCGCACACTAAAAAAATACCCATATCTCGTGGCGGAGCGGGATGGAGAACTGCTGGGCTATGCCTACACGGGTGAATTTAAAGAGCGGGCGGCGTATGATTGGGCAGTTGAAACCTCAATCTATGTGCGGCAGGACCGCAAAGGTCTTGGACTTGGACGGCGGCTCTATGCGGCACTTGAGGCCGTGTCGCGGCTTCAAAATGTGCTTAATCTCTATGCCTGCATTGCATACCCCAAAGCCGAGGATGAATATCTGACGCGAAACAGCGTGGAATTCCACGCGCACATTGGCTTTAAGCTCGTGGGAGAATTTCACAACTGCGCGTATAAATTCAACCGCTGGTATAACATGGTCTGGATGGAGCTATCGCTCAGTGATATACCTGAAAACCCCGGTGTGTTCATCCCCTACCCTGCCCTCAGCCGCGATGAGCTGATGAAAATAGGAATAGAGTGAAAAAACCACTTTCCCTCCACGGGAAAGTGGTTTTTCTATACGGTATGTTACTCAGCGTCTTCCCAGTTGTGCCAGACGTTCTGGACATCATCATTATCCTCGAACATGTCGAGCATTTTCTGCATGTTCTTGACGTCATCCTCGTTCGTGAGCTTGATATAGCCGTTCTGCGGAAGCATTTCAACCTGTGCGGAGAGAAGCTTATAGCCTTTCTCGGTGAGAGCGTCAGCAACGGCGGCAACATCGTCCTCCGCGGTGTAGACGGTCATGACCTCGCCGTCAGTCTCAAAGTCGGCGGCACCGGCATCAAGCGCATCAAGCATGACAACATCTTCCTCAAGCTCCTCGTCCTCGTTATCAATAACGATAACACCCTTGCGGTCGAACGACCATGAAACGCAGTTTGCCGCGCCCATATTCCCGCCGTACTTATCGAAATAATGGCGCATCTCGCCTGCGGTACGGTTACGGTTATCGGTCATAGTTTCAACTATAACGGCGACGCCCTGAGGGCCATAGCCTTCATAGGTGATCTTTTCATAGTTTTCGGTACTGCCTGAACCGAGCGCCTTGTCAATGGTGCGCTTAATATTGTCGTTGGGCATATTGGCGGCCTTTGCCTTGGCAATAACGGCTGCAAGTCTGGAGTTGCTGCGCGGGTCACCGCTTCCGCCCTCTTTGACTGCGACTACCATTTCACGGGCAATCTTGGTGAATGCCTGCGCGCGCTTAGCGTCTGCCGCGCCCTTAGTTTTCTGTATGTTGTGCCACTTGGAATGACCAGACATATTAACACTCCTCTTATCTTTGATAATATCAGCAATATTAACGGCAGATATTTTAACATATATGAGGAGTTTTTACAAGGGGTATTTTATACTTAAATCCGTTAAAAAGCTTTAAGCCGTAGGCGCGTCGGATTTTGCATTAGGCGGCACGACGCGCGATTAAGCCGGCGTGAGCGTGCATAGCATGCACATTTTAATTAAAGAAGTTAATTGAACATCAGGATTAATTTGCCTTGGGAATTAAGAGCATTTTTCCTTCCAACCCGTCGTCGAGCGCGTTAAATTCCTTTATTCGGTCGACGCTTGAGTGATAGGTCTTGGCAAGCTGCCACAGACTTTCGTGCTCAACGCGCACAAGCGTCACCGCGGGAAACTGCATTGAATCAAACGTCGCATCCTCGTTGAGCGAGGCCGACTCCACGCAGGTAATCTCCTGACTTGAGCTGAACTGATAGCTGAGCGAGACTGTGATGTGTGCGTCAATATACGCCCCGTCCGGCCTCAGATAGTCGTCGGCAATGTGCGCGTCTATCAGCCGCGCCTGTGCTGCGTTGACCTCGGCTTCCATGTTTACAAGACGCTTTACAGCGCACAGCGCGCCCCCGCTGCTGCGATAGACAATGTCGAGCGTGACGGCGGCGGTGAATTTGTCCTGAAAGAGCGTTACTTGTGAGAGCGTCGGAAATACGCTCAATACATCCTCGCAGTCCTCTACCACGTTTATCCGCTCATCCGCGCTGAGCTTGAGCTCCTGCGCGGGAGACACCATGCTGAGCTTGCGCGCCTGCACGGCACACTCACAGGGCATGAGATTGCTGTACGCATCGGAGACATACTCCACATTCTCACGACTGTAGCATATCAGCTGGACAACCGCGTGTATTTCCGCGTCCAAGGCCTTCTCGCCGTTTATGGTGTCAACAATGTCTCCATAGCAGGAGGTAAGCTCGATAAACGCACAGCAGTGTTCCTGCTGCTCCCTGTCGGTGTCAATAATCTGCGAAAATGGCGCGGTGAACTCCGCTTTGAGCGGATAGTTGACCTCGGTAGAGAGATAGCAGAGTGAGATAAACACACTGCCCTTTATTATGACCTTGGTACCTATCATCTGCGGCTCGGCGAGGATGAAGTTTACCTGCTGGTTGACAATCTGGCTTGGTTTGGGTTTGCCGCCGGGAAAGACGAATTGCTCATTTACGGCGAAGGTCTTTTCCGTAACGGTATTCGCCGCCGCAAGGCTGGCCTGCTCAAACTTTGCGTACAGTCCTTCAGGCGCATCGGCGGGCAGTTCGGTCTGTACACAGACGCTGTTTTCTCGATAACAGCTCATCTCCCCCATCAAATCAAAGGTTACGGACACTTTGCGGGGATTGAGAACTCTGGCCTCGCAGTTTTGTATGCTGAGCTTAACCTGCGCAAGCTCATCCCCGGCGGCCTCACCAATGTCGTACTCCAAGGTGAACGATTTGGAAAGACGCAGAAACGATACGCTGTTCTCGCTCTCGGTTATGTATAGGAGAGCCGCGCTGAGCTCTCCCGTAACTATCACGCCCCGGCTTGACACGTCCTTGCTCTTCATCAGCACAGATGTCTGCACGGAGGCGATTTTGCCGATATCGTCATTTGTATCAGGTACGACGCTCTCCGCCGTCTCCTGAATGCGCTTTGTTTGGTGGGATACCTCGCGGTATATGTTTACAGCTCTGTTTTCAAAGCTAATTTCCATCGCCGACACTCCTTACTGTAAGTTTGTACAGCATATTCCCGGTGATGAAGATATATTACTTTCCTCTGAAGCGCGAGATAATATTTGCAAGAAAGCGCGGCAGTTTAATGACGTATATTTTCATATTCAGCTATTCCTCCCTCAATTAACATCTGCGTAAATACCATATTCCAAAACCGATCAGACCTGCGGCGAGTAAGAACCACCACACCTGACACGGCAGTACAAGCGCTAGAATTATAATGCACCCTGCCATTATCGCGGCGAAGCCACAGGCGTTTCCCCTTCTGCGCAAAAGACCGCCTCCCGCATATGTTGTTCTTTACATCATACGCGAAAGGCGGTCAAATAATTCCGTTTATCTTCTTTAGTTTTCTTTGTTCTCCCAAAACTTGTGCTGGGCGCAGAGCTCATACAGCCTTTCATAAGAGCGGTATCGGCTGGGCATGAGTTTGCCCGCGGCTAAAGCCCCGGTCACGGCACAGCCCGGCTCTTTAAGATGCGCGCAGTCGTTGAAGCGGCAGCGGCCTATGTATGGGTCAAAATCAGGGAAGTAATATTGAAGCTCCTCCTTGTGGATTGTCTCTATCATCTCAATATCGAAGGAGGCAAAGCCCGGAGTATCGGCGGCATAGCTGCCCTGCCCAAGGTCAAAGAGCTCGACGTGGCGCGTTGTGTGCTTGCCGCGGCCAAGCCTCTCGCTTACCTCCGCGGTCTTTATATTAGCGTTTGGCAAAAGCACATTTAATATGCTCGACTTGCCGACGCCTGAGTTGCCGGTGAAGGCACAGACCTTTCCGCTGACTGCCCGGCGCAGTTCGTCTATACCCTCCCCTGTTTTGGCACTTGTGCGCACAACGGTGTAGCCGACAGCGCTGAAAGTATTATATAGCTCATCGGCCGCGTCGATATCGGTTTTGTTGATGCAGATAATTAGCTCACACTTTGCGCACTCGGCAATCACAGACACGCGGTCAATCAAAAAGGGGTCTGTCACGGGGGTGGTGTTTGCAGCAACAAACACAAGCGCGTCAATATTGGCGACAGCCGGACGGATAAAGAAGTTTTTCCGCGCAACAAGCTCGTCAATGCGCCCTTTGCCGTTTGCGTCAAGACTGCACTTTACCCTGTCACCGACAAGCGGCGATGCACCGTCCAGCCGGAAGCGGCCGCGCGCCTTGCACTCAAACACGCCGTCAGCGGTTTCAACATAATAAAAACCGCTGAGCGCTTTGATTATAATTCCATCTCTCATCCGTTAACCCCAAGGGCCGGAGGAGACAGTGAGATAGACCTTGCTGTGCTCCTCGACTTCGGTGAACTTAGCCACACTCTGACCGATGACCGTTCCCGCGTCATACTCGCTGGAGACCCTGTCCGAGCCGCCATAGCTCAACCCTGCGTTTTCTATCTTGTTTATTGCCGCGTCCTCCGTCAGACCAATCACATTCGGCATACTGACATACGAGACCTGCTCACCGCTGCTGACAATGACATAGATAGTGGAACCGGCGCTTATCTGCTCGTTCGCGGCGGGGCTTGTGCTTATAACATAGTCCTTTGCGACCGAAGGCGAGGTCTGATTTTCAAGCTCAACGGAAAAGCCGGCGTTTTGCAGCGTAAGAGTAGCCTCTCGATAATCAATATTGCTGACATCGGGTACAGTTGTGAGCACAACACCGGTGCTGACGGAAAGCTCAACCGCAATCCCCTCCGGCGTGAGCATCATGCTTCTGCCGGGCTCAGGATTCTGGCTTAAAATCCTGCCGCTCTCGGCATCGGTATCAATTATATAAGTCACTTTGAAATTATATATGCCCGCAAGGTCGGCGTTATTTACAACCGCCTCATAGTTGCTGCCGACAAAATTGGGCAGTGGTATTCGCTCCGCGGGAGAGAATACGTCCCTCAGCCAGAAGTCCCACAAAAAGCCGAACAGAGCTATGACCAGCAGCAGCGCGCAGAAGATGCCGGACATGAAAGAGACAGTTCTCGAACGCCTCAGACGCACGGAGAATTTATCCTTGGGCATCTCGCTCACCGAGCGCACCGGGGCGACGGAGGGATTTACATACTCCGGCTCCTGCTCGGCGCGAATCTGTTCCTGCGTGAAATTGTCGAGGTCATCCAAAAGCTCGTTTACGGTTTGATAGCGCTTGCTGATGGTGCAGTTCATTGCTTTGAGCGTGATTAGCTCAAGCTCGGCGGGAATATCGGGCACAATATCAGTGGGCGCCGCGGGCAGAGAACTCATGTGCTTTACGGCAATCTCCTGAATGCTGTTGCCTGTATAGGGCTTTTGCCCGGTCAGCATCTCGTACATAACAACGCCGAGTGAGTAGATATCACTGCGCACATCCGGACTCTTGCCCTGTGCCTGCTCAGGCGCGATGTAGTGAATGGAGCCTATAGCCTCATTGCTGTCCTCCACCTCATTTTCAAGCGCGGCAATGCCGAAGTCAGCAACTTTAATTGTGCCGTCTTTCAAAAGCATGATGTTCTGCGGCTTTATATCGCGGTGGATTATGCCGCGGCTGTGCGCGTGCGCCAGCGCCTTGGCAATCTGCTTTGTAAAATGCAGCGCCTCTTTCCAATTGACCACGCCGCGCTTTTCCATGTACTGTTTGAGTGTGATGCCGTCTACAAGTTCCATGACTATGTATTCGACATCGTCGCTGTGGCTGACATCATAAACGGCCACAATATTCGGATGCGACAGCATAGCGATTGCGTGAGACTCCGAGGCAAAGCGGCGGCGAAACTCCTCGTCCGCGGCGGTCTCCTCACGCATTATCTTTACTGCGACAAAGCGGCTGAGCCTGTGGCAGAAAGCCTTGTAGACGACGGCCATTCCGCCCTCGCCTATTTTTTCAAGTATCTCGTATCTGTCATCAAGCAGCATACCTATATAATTCTTTTCATTTTCCATAAGCAGTCTCCTACTTCATCACGGCAAGGATGGTAACATTGTCGTTCGCGCCGCGCTTGAGCGCCTTGCTCATCAGCGAGCGGCACAGCAGCTCCGGCTCCGGGTATTCCTTGGAGTAATCAAGTATTTCAAGGTCTGTCACAACGTTGGAAAGCCCGTCTGAGCACAACAGCAGTAAGTCACCATTTTGCAGGCTGACTTCATAAAAATCAGCCTCCACATGTTCCTCAGAGCCGAGGGCGCGGGTGATGATATTGCGCTGCGGGTGGACTTTTGCCTGTTCCTTTGTAATCGCGCCGAACTCAACAAGCTCTTCCACAAGCGAATGGTCTCTCGTTACCTGGGAAATAGCGTCATTCTTGTGTGAAATGTAGTAGGCGCGGCTGTCGCCGACATTGATAATATAACCGTTCCCGTTGCT
>CAUABY010000103.1 GCA_958427375.1 uncultured Eubacteriales bacterium | reverse complement strand
TTCGACATTGTCGCCCAGCATAGCACCGACTTTTTTGCGCCCGGTCTCGATGAAGCCATCAGGGTCTTTGATGACAACAAGGCTTTTATCGGACTTGACGTTGCTGGTAATCGAGCCAGCGCCCATATGTGCCTTGTAACCAAGGACAGAGTCACCGACATAGTTATAGTGCGGCACCTGCACCTTATCAAAAAGCACCACGTTTTTAAGCTCAACCGAGTTGCCGACGACCGCGCCGCGCCCGACAATGGCACTGCCACGGATGAACGCGCAGTGGCGAAGCTCAGCCTCATGGTCGATAACGCAGGGAGAGCCGATATACGCCGAGGGGAACACTTTCGCGTCCTTGGCTATCCACACGCCCTCGGACGGGTGGTCATACTCATCGGGGCTTAAGGTCTCGCCAAGCTTGAGGATAAAGGACTTGATATCATCCAGCACTTCCCAAGGGTAGGTTTTACCGTCGAAAAGCTCTTTTGCGATGGTCTTATCCAAGTCAAAAAGTTCGTTTATTTTTGTCATATTAATCTCCAATATGCAGTATTGTCGGCAGCGCGGACAGCGTGATTTATCACACTATCGCGTCATTTAACCTTAATTAGCTTGCCCGCTCTCCGCATCGCTTCTATTATATAATATACCTTCTGCTCGCACATCTCATGCGTGCCGGCCTCAACCATGACACGGAGAAGAGGCTCGGTGCCGCTCTTGCGCAAAAGCACGCGTCCTTCACTGCCAAGCTCTTTTTCAACCTCGGCAACAGCGGCCTTGACCTCGGCGCAGTTGAGGGTCTCATCCTTATCAGTGACAACAACGTTCTTCAAAAGCTGTGGGTAGACGGTCATATCCGAGGCGAGGACTGAGAGGGGCTGCTTGGTCTCGGTGATGGCTTCCATAACCTTAATTGCGGTCAGTATACCGTCGCCGGTATTGGCATAGCGTCCAAAAATGATATGGCCGGACTGCTCACCACCAATGACATGGCCGTTCTGGCGCATATTCTCCGCCACATACTTGTCGCCGACAGCGGTCTTTTCATAGCCGATGCCTACAGCGTCCAGCGCCTTATAGAGGCCGAGGTTTGACATGACGGTGGTAACAACCTTGGAATCGCCGAAGCTACCGTGGTCTTTCATATACTTTGCGCAGACATAGAGTATATGGTCGCCGGTGATGACATTACCCTTGTCGTCCACCGCGAGGCAGCGGTCAGCGTCCCCGTCGAAGGCGAAGCCGACGTCCAGCTTGTTGCGCACAACATAGTCACGCAGATTATCAATATGCGTGGAGCCGCAGTCAACATTGATATTCAGACCGTCGGGGCGGTTGCTAATGACATGTGTATCAGCGCCAAGCGCGTCAAACACGCTCTTGGCCATCTGCCAAGTGCTGCCGTTCGCGCAGTCAAGGCCAACGCGGTAATCCTTATAAGAGCGCGTGGCGAGGGAGATGAGATAGCCTATATAGCGGTTGCGCCCGGCGGCATAGTCGATGGTGCAGCCGATTTTATCGCGCTCGGCATAGGGAAGCTGGGTGTCGCTGTCTATGTACTCCTCGATGGCGTTGAGAAGCTCCTCGTCCATCTTCTCACCCTTGGAATTGATGAGCTTGATGCCGTTGTCATAGAAGGGGTTATGGCTTGCGGAAATCATTATACCGCAGTCAAAATCGTCCGCGCGCGCGACATAGGAAACGCTGGGCGTGCTTGTGACGTGCAGCAGATACGCGTCCGCTCCGGAGGCCGTGAGCCCGGCGCAGAGCGCGGACTCAAACATGTAGCTTGAGCGGCGTGTGTCCTTGCCGATGACCGCTTTTGCCTTGTGGTCTTTTCCAAAGTGCCAGCCGAGATAACGCCCTATTTTAAAAGCGTGCTCAACTGTCAGATCTTTATTAGCTTCACCGCGGAAGCCGTCAGTTCCGAAATATTTACCCATATTAATCTCCATTCTGCCGCAGAAACGCCAGCACAAGCAGGTATGAAAATCTCCGTCTGCGGCTGAATGGAGATTTTCGGCATGTGCCGCGGTTGCCGCTTTGCGGCGAGCGGCGCGCCTTTTTTTATTTTTTTAACGATAGTGTGATTTATCACACTATTCTCCATTCTGCCGCATACAGGCAACACCGGGCTTATTTAAGCTCTCCGCCCGCGGCGCGGCGGAGATTAACCGCTATGTGCTGCAACTGCCGCTATATGGCAAGCGGCGCGCCGTTTTTTATATAAAAAAGTGTGAGAACCACACTATTCTTCTGTCAGAGCTTAGCCGCTGCCGCGTCATCCGCATAGACGGTGACATTCAGCGGAATCTGCAAAAACGCGGCCGGGATAACACTGTCATTGCGCGCGTACAGCATTTCAAAGGCCGCCTCCGCCTTTTCCGCGCCGGTGACGAGCACCATTATATCATGCGCCTGGGTGATGGTCTTTATGCCCATGGTGAGTGCCTTTTCAGGTGTTTTATCCTCCCCGCCGAAAGCCGGTGCCAACTGGCGGCGCGTCGCGGGGGCGAGGGTCTGAAGGTGGGTATAGGTGTCAAACTGCGTGCCTGGCTCATTATAGCCGAAGTGCCCATTGTCACCTATGCCGAGCACGGCTAAGTCAAGCCCGCCCGCGGCGCTGATAGCCGCGTCATATTTTTCAAGCTCGTTCTCAGTCAGGTAATGCACGTTTTCAGGTTTTATATCAATGCCGGAGACAAGCTGTTCATTGAGCTTGGAGCGGTGCATATGCTCCTCCGACACGCCGACAAGCTCAGTCACGGCGAATATCGCGGCGTTTTTGAAGCTCAGCTCCCCTGCCGTGCAAAGCTCACGCAGGCAGACAAAAAGCCCCGTCATGCTGCGGCCCGCGGCAAAAGCGAGCACTGCATCGGGCTTTTCGTCAAGCAGCGCTTTGATTTTGCGCGCTGCGCGGGTATTCAAATCATTTGCATCGGAAATAATTGTTTTCATAAATGTGCCTCCGGGAATACACAATATTATAGGGTGGTTTACAATGGCAATTATTATAATCAGGACACTTATAGTATATATTGCGCTTTTGGCCGCAATGCGTCTTTTAGGCAAGCGGCAGCTCGGCGAGATGGAGCTTTCAGAATTCGTCGTCGCGGCGCTCATCGCCGACCTCGCCTCGCATCCGCTTCAGGATTTGGGCATACCGATGATAAACGGGCTTGTGCCGATTCTGACGCTTTTCTGCTGTGAGGTGCTAATCTCCTGCGTCACGCTGAGAAACCCGAAGCTGCGCGCGGCGCTGTACGGCAAGCCGAGCATGCTGATAGAAAAGGGCAAGGTGAATCAGAAAGAGATGAGCAAAAACCGCTTCACAACCGACGAGCTCATGCAGGAGCTGAGAAACCAGGGCTGCCTTGACATAAGCAAGATCGAGTACGCCACGCTTGAGACTGACGGGCGGCTGAACGTGATTCTATACCCGCTTGAACAGCCCGCCACAGCCGCTCAGGTCGGCGCGGAGCCTGATGACGGCGGTTACCCGCTTATTGTCATCAGCGACGGGCGCATACTCTCAAAAAACCTCGCCTCGCTGGGGCTTGATGAGAGCTGGCTTGAAAAGGCGCTGAAAGCGCGCGGCATCAAAAGCGCTGAGGACATATTTTTAATGACGGTGAACGAGGAGCACGAAATCTACCTCGCATCCAAGGAGGCGGAGAAATGACAAAGCGGGAATACGTCGCCATTACGCTGGCACTGCTGCTCACTGCGCTGTCCATTTGGAATATTGAGAGCATTGACTCTCTCACGGGCGATATTGAAGTAGCCCTGTCCAAATCCCAAAGCGCGGCGGAGAAGCTTGATTTCAGCAGCGCGAACGCCTATCTTGACGAGGGGCTTGACCGCTGGCTTGCCGCCGACGGCTACACGCACATTTTCCTGCGCCACCCGGAGATTGATTCAACCGCTGACGCATTTTATGAGCTGAAGGAGGTGCTTATGCGGGAGGACTTGACCGCCTGCACCGCCGCATACGGCAAGCTCCGCTATCATTTAGACAGCATCAGGGGCATGGAGCACCTGTCGCTTGGCAGCATCCTTTAACGCTCGTCCTTATCACTTTCGGTCAGGAGCTTGGACAGTTCCTCCATGAAGGTATTGATATCCTTAAAACTGCGGTAGACGGAGGCAAAGCGAACATATGCCACTTCGTCAATTTCCTTAAGGCGCGTCATTACCATCTCGCCGATGATAACAGTCTTTATCTCGCGTTCAAGATTGCTCTGGAGCTCCTGCTCAATATCGTCGGCGATGCTCTCAAGCTTGGCAAGGGGCACTGGGCGCTTCTCACTCGCGCGAACCATGCCGTTTATGAGTTTGACCTTATCGAAGGACTGACGGCTGCCATCGCGCTTGATGACGACGAGGGGCATGCGCTCAATAATTTCATAGGTGGTGAAACGTTTAGCGCAGGAAAGGCACTCGCGGCGGCGGCGGATGGTAGCGCCCTCCTCAGCCGGACGTGAATCTATTACCTTGCTCTCGGTATAGCCGCAGAATGGACACTTCATATCTCTATCTCCTAAACTTATTGATTATTTCTCTTAATTCTGATTTTCAATTAATGCTTTAATTGAAAATGCGCGTGCCTTGCACGCTCACGCTGCGCTGAGCACGCATCGTGTCGTCTCATACAAAACCCGGCTCCTACTGCGCTATAAAATCATTTTAACGGGTTTTATCATAAAACAGAAAAATTATATCACAGCTGTTTTCTATCCGCTATATATTTTTCGTAATTTTTTCATGTTTTTGCGAAAATTTTTATATAATGCTCGTCTGTTTATTGACAAGTGTTGCGTTGTTCCATCGTGTTATGATAAAATGAAACAAAATTTTTGTGAAAGGAAATATGACATGGAAAAACGTTTGAAAATTCTCGTTTCTAACGACGACGGCATCCGTTCCGAGGGTATTGTAAGGCTTGCGCGCATGGCCGCACAGTTCGGCGATGTATGGGTCGCCGCGCCGTCGGCTCAGTGCAGCGGCATGTCCCAGAAGCTGACAATTTTTAATAATATTATAATAGAAGAGATTAAGGATTTCCCCGTGCCTGTCAAGGGCGCGTTTGCTGTCGGCGGCACTCCGGCTGACTGCGTCAAGCTCGGCATAAATTACCTCATGCCCGAAAAGCCCGACTATATTTTCTCCGGCGTGAATTATGGCTACAACGCCGGTTTTGACATTGCCTACTCCGGCACCATCGGTGCGGCTATGGAGGCAGTGATGAACGGTGTGCCCGCTATCGCCTACTCCGCCCAGCACGACGGCAGCTTTGACGTGGCGGAAAAGTACATGCCGGAGCTGACGCGCGAGCTGATTGAGCTTGGGCAGGAGCGCGGCGAGGTGTGGAACATCAACTTCCCAGGCTGCCCGCTTGAGGAGCTCAAGGGTATAAAGCGCGGCTGCACGATTGCAGATATTGACCTGTACGAGGGTGACTATTACGAGGAATCCGCCGAGGATGGGCGGCGCAACATTCTCACTACAAGTCATATAATCGCCCCTGAGGCCGCGCCAGAAGGCAGTGACGCCCGCGCCATTTTAGACGGTTACATATCTGTCGGAAAGATAAAATCTATGGTTATGTAAATAAAATCAGTTATGTAAAGTGATTTTTCATCACTTTAAAAAAATTTGTCTTTTCCAAGTGAAAGTGCTTGAATTATGGCATTAATTGTGGTATAAAAATAATATGTGGGTACTTGTCGCTTTTTTGTCAATGTTGCGTAAAAAAGCGTATTTCACACAAAGCTTTATAATTTGGAGGGCTCTCCAAATTGTTTTACCGGCCGGTAAAACTTTTTTGAGATTTCCTCCGCCACATTTTTGAGACCCGCTTTCACCGGGGCTCACCCTTTCATTTTAGAATATTCATTGGCGCTTGCGCCGTGAATATAAAATTTTTTGGAGGAATTTTTTCAAATGAAAAAGTTTATTGCACTTCTCCTCGCACTCGTTATGGTCTTTGCGCTTTGCGCATGCGGCACCTCTTCCGCTCCCGCAGCAACCGAGGCTCCCGCAGCAGAAGCCCCCGCAGAGGCTGAGGCTCCCGCAGCCGCTGAGAATCAGCACTTCGACAAGCTGACTCTCGAGTTTGTCCCCTCTAAGGATGCTGACGTTATCATCACCGGCACCAAGAACCTGCCTGAGCTCGTCAAGGCAGAGATGAGCAACCTCGGTTACGATATCGACGAGGTTGACATCACTGTTGGTACCAGCTACGATGCAACCGGTGAGGCTATGTCCGCCGGCTCTATCGACATCGGCTGGCTGCCCGGCGGCACCTACGCACTCTACTCCGACGATGTTGACGTGTTCCTCACCGCTACCCGCAACGGCCTGTCCAACGACAGCACTGACCCCACCACCTGGAACGGTGAAGCCAACGCCACCCAGAAGAACGGCCCCCAGGTCACCTACTACCGCTCCCTGATTTACGCAACTCCTTCCGAGTACGGCCGTGAGCTTGCAGCCAAGGTTGCAAATGGCGAAGCCCTCACTTGGGAAGACCTCGACAAGGCCACTTGGGCCGTTCAGAAGACCTCTTCCTCCGCCGGTTACATCTACCCCTCCATGTGGCTGATGGCCAACTACGACGGCAAGAAGATTTCTGACCTGTCCAACGTTGTTGCTCTTGACTCCGGCTACGGCACCGCTTTCTCCTACGCTGCTGCTGAGCAGGTTGACGTTATCGTCTGCTACGCTGACGGCCGCAACGACTACGAGGCAAGCTGGATGCTGCCCACCGACCAGCAGGATGAGACCGGCAAGCAGGGCATGGGTCGCTCCGAGTCCATCTGGAACGAGCTGAATGTCATCGGCGTGACCGACGGTATCTACAACGACACCGTTGCTATCTCCAAGGAGAGCCCCTACTACACTCCCGAGATCGTTGCAGCTCTTCAGGATTGCTTCATCAACATAATCAACACCGAAGAGGGCAAGGCCATCTTTGACGTTTACAGCCACACCGGCTATGCCAAGGCTGTTGACTCCGACTACGATGGCGCCCGCGCAGCTCTGACCGCTGTTTCCGAGTAAATTTTAAATTGAAAAGCGCCCTGCGTATACAGGGCGCTTTTCTCCATATCAGCTGCTATTAGATATCAACCTATGTATTAAGAAAAGAGTCGCGCTATGATTGAATTCAAAAATGTGTATAAGACTTATCCAAACGGCTTCACAGCATTAAAGAACATTAACCTTCAAATTGAGCAGGGTGAATTTGTCGCCATTATCGGCCTTTCCGGCGCAGGTAAGTCCACTATTCTGCGCTGCATTAACCGCATGCACGACATTTCAAAGGGTGAGCTCACCGTTGACGGCGTGGATGTTGACTCCCTGCGCGGCAAGGAGCTGCGCA
>CAUABY010000102.1 GCA_958427375.1 uncultured Eubacteriales bacterium | reverse complement strand
GCTCGGCGGATGAAGCGGTCAAAAAAGTCTATTTCAGACTTTTTTGACAAGCTGAGCCGAGCTTCGCTCGGTTGAGACTGTCAAAAGGCGTCTTATACGAAATCTACGCCGCTGCGACGGCTATTAAACATTTTCAATGTTTTAAGCAGATTTCTGTATTAGAAAATCATCGTTAGTATTATAGATAGAACGCCCATTACCCAGCAGTAGTAGGCGAAGCCGCCGAATTTTGCCTTTGAGACGATATACTTCAAAAGGCTGATGGCCGCGATGCCGGAGAGCATTGCCGCGAGCATGCCCAAGAGATAGGCCGGAACATTGGCGAAAACCACGCCCTCTTTCACAGCGTCAACAAGGGTGAGGATGTTCGCGCCGAGCACGGCGGGGATGGAGAGCAAAAAGGAGAACTTGACGGCAAAGCTTCTGTCAAGCCCCGTCGCCATACCCGCGGTGATGGTTGTTGCCGAGCGGGAGAGCCCCGGAATTGTGGCGACAGCCTGACAAAGGCCGATTATGAGCGCGTCGAGCATGGTCATGTTCTTCTCGGTTTTCATGCCCTGCTTCATCCTGTCCGCGACATAGAGCATGCAGCCTGTCAGCACAAGCGCCGCGCCGATGAAAATATTGTGGTTATAAAGTGTCTCGATTTGATTATGTATTGGGAGTATGAGAAGCAGCGGCAATGTCGCGGTGACTATCATTATAAAAAGGCGTGCGGCGGGATAATGTGCCCGGCGCTGTCCGGTGAGCGGGCCTAAATTCATAACGCCGAGCAACTCCTGAACCATCTGCACCAGGTCCTGCCAATACACCACGCACACCGCCGCAAGTGTGCCCAAGTGCATGAGCACGTCAAAGAGCAGATGCCCGTCACTTGTTGAGGTGAGGTCAAAGAGGTTGTTCAATATTGAAAGATGGCCTGAGCTTGAGACGGGCAGAAACTCCGTTATTCCCTGCACGAGGCCTAAGATTATTGCGTTCCAGATGGACATTGCCACAAACCCCCATGGTAATCATAAAGTTTATATTACCACATTTTTATGTAAAGCACAAGGGCAATATACCCGTCAAAACAATACCGCTCAATCATCTGCCACCGCTGGCAGCGGCAGATCGACCGACGGTATTGTTTTTCCTTTCCGAATCAAACCCGCTGCGCCGGGCTTTGATTTGGTTTTAAGTTACGGCGAAGCGCACGGAGCGTTCGCCCTGCATCAGCTTTTATCTATTTCGCCGTGGAGATAAGAAAGTGCGTCGGATAGGGTACCAAGGCTGTCAATAAGCCCCAGCTCCACAGCCTCGCGCCCGTATATGACGCTGCCTATATCGTTTGCAAGCTCGTCCGTATTCGTCATAAGCTTGAGGTATTTCTCCCGGCTGACGCGTGAGTGCTCCGTGACAAAGCCCACTATGCGCTCTTGTATGCGGGCAAAGTAGTTATAGGTCTGCGGTACGCCGATGACAACTCCGTTGAGCCGCACGGGATGTATAGTCATGGCCGCAGAGCTTGCTATCATGCTGCGCTTCGCCGCCACCGCGAGCGGCACGCCTATAGAGTGCCCGCCGCCGAGCACCAGAGACGCAGTCGGCTTTTTCATGCCTGCAATAAGCTCGGCTATGGCAAGGCCGGCCTCGACATCCCCGCCCATGGTATTGAGCAGAATCAGCAGTCCCTTTATCTCCGGCGACTCCTCCACCGCCGCGATGAGCGGGAGCACATGCTCATATTTCGTGGCCTTGGTATCGTCCGGCAGAAGCTGGTGCCCCTCAATCTGGCCGACGATGGTAAGACATTGTATTGTCCCCGCGCGCGCGGCCGAAAAATCCTGTATTTCCGCTTTTTCCTCGTCCAAAAAAATCACCTCACAGGCTCATTATGCCCATGAGGTGATGCTTTAATTACTTTTTATCGTTATACGCCGCTAAAACTCCCTTATATGTCATGTAGCAGTCAAACTTTGCCACAACCTCAAAGGGGGCGTGCATGCTCAGCACCGGGACGCCCGCGTCAATTGTGTCGATATTGCGGTTGCCCATGAACTTGGCGATGGTGCCGCCGCCGCCCTGGTCGACCTTGCCGAGCTCGGCAAGCTGCCAGATGACGTTATTGTCCGCATACAGGCGGCGCAGATACGCCACGAGCTCGGCGGAGGCGTCGTTCGTGCCGGACTTGCCGCGCGCGCCGGTGAACTTGCAAACGCCCATACCGTAATTAATCTTGCCGTCACTGCGCTTTTCGGACACTTCGGGGTAGAGCGGGTCATAGGCGTTGCAGACATCCGCCGAGAGGCAGAAGCTGTTCTCGAAGCAGCGCCTGAGCTCCACGCCCTGAGCGGCGCACAAATCCTCCATGAAGCAGTCAAAGGCCGCACTCTGCATACCACTCACGCCGTCAGAGCCGGTCTCCTCCTTGTCGGCGAGGATGCACACGCAGGTACGCTCAGGCTCGTCCGCGTCAAAAATGGCGCGAAGCTCGGCATAGGCGCACACCCTGTCGTCGTGGCCATAGCCGCCGATGAGCGAGCGGTCAAAGCCGACCTCGCACACATCGTATGCCGGGACCCCGGCAAGCTCCGCGGAGAGGAAGTCCTCCTCAGTAATGCCATAGCTGTCGTTCAAAATGCTGAGGACGGCAAGCTTTACTCTGTCCTTGCCGTCGTCGGCATATGGGGTGCTGCCGATGAGTATGTTCAGGCCCTCGCCGGTGATGCCCTCGGCCATGGTCTTTTTCATCTGGTCGGCTGCAAGGTGGGGCAGGAGGTCGGTGATGACAAACTTCGGCTCGTCCGGCTCGCGGCCGATGGCGACATTGACAGTTTCGCCGTTTTTCAGCGCGACAGTGCCGTGCAGCTCAAGTGGGATGGTGACCCACTGGTATTTCTTGATGCCGCCGTAATAGTGCGTTCTGAAAAAGCACAGCTCGTCGGACTCATACATGGGTATCTGCTTGAGGTCGAGGCGCGGCGCGTCGACATGCGCGCCTGCGATCACCGCGCCCGCGCTCAGCGGCTTTTTGCCGATGACGGCCAGCATAAGCGCCTTGCCGCGGTTGTTCTTATAAATTTTCATGCCGGGCTTGAGCTCCATGCCGGGCTTGTACTCCACAAAGCCCTCGGCCTCGGCCTGCGCAATGGCGTTTACAACCGCCTCGCGCTCCGTGCGGGAGCGGTTGAGATAGTCCATATAGCCCTTGCAGTACTCCTCGACCTTCAGCCGCTCGGCGGTGTCAATGAGGTCATAGCCGTTTTTCTGTTCATAAAAGAGCTCTTTGCGTAATTCACTCATTTTTCAAGTACCTCCAAAAATAAATTCAGACAGCGGTCGTAAAATTCCTCCCGCGTGCCATTGTTGTGCAAAATGTAGTCGCAGTGTTCGGCGAAATAATCGTCCGAACGCTGGGCGCTGATGCGCTTTTCAGCGTACTCCGCGCTCACCCCGTCACGCGCCATGACGCGCGCAAGGCGCACGTCCCTTGCGGCGACAACGCCCACCGTCGCACAGCACTGCCCGGCAAGCCCGCTCGATATAAGCTCTATCGCGTCAACGGCGGCAAGCGTGCCGCCCCGCATTGCCCACGCGCGCACGCGGCGGCGAAGCTCACGGCTGATGGCCGAGTGCGTGATGGTGTTGAGCTTCAAGAGCTTTTGCGCGTCGGTGAAAACTATCTCGCCCAGCGCCTTGCGGTCGACCTTGCCGTCTGTTACCGCAGTTGGAAACTCGGCGGCGATATCCGCGACGAGCTCAGCGCTATTTTCCAGCAGCTCGTGGTAGAGCGCGTCACAGTCGATTACGAGCGCTCCGAGGTCACGCAGAACGTCAAGCGCGGTGGTTTTGCCGCTGCCTGTGCCGCCGGTGATGCCGATAAGGCGCATATTGTCCGCCAGAGCATCGGCAATATCGTCCGCGCTGAGCGCGCCCTCGCGCAGGATTTTATAGGGCTTTGCGCTCATGTCAATGAGCGTGGACTCGCGGCCTATGCCGCAGTGCCCGCCGTCGATAACCGCTGGGATTTTCCCGTCAAAGTACTCTAAAACCTTTGCGGCGTTCTTCGGGCTTTCGGAGCCGGAGGGGTTGGCCGAGGGCGCGGCAAAGGGCAGCTTTGCAAGGCGCAGTGCCTCAAGCGTGAGCGGGTGGTCAGGGCAGCGAAGGCCGACGGTTGCGCCCCCGGCGCGCACGATGGCGGGGACATTGGGCTTTGCTTTGAGAACGATAGTCAGCGGCCCCGGCCAGAACTTCTCCGCAAGGCACAGCGCCGCCTCCGGCACGGCCTCACAGTACTCCGCCATGGCAGATTTATCCGGCACCATGAGCGACAGCGGCTTTACCGCTGGGCGGCCCTTGACCTCGTATATCTGCCGCACGACGCTCTCGTCAAGCCCGTTTCCGGCAAGGCCGTACACCGTCTCCGTCGGCACGGCCACAAGCCCGCCGTTTTTTATTATCTCCGCCGCGGCGGGGATATCGTCTTTTATAATTCTTGTCTCCATGCTCAAACCTCCGACTGCTCGCGGAGCTTTTCCGCCTGCTCCGCCGTTACAAGCGCGTCAATCAGCCCGTCAAGCTCGCCGTTTATGACGGCGGAGAGATTGAAGTTTTTGTTGTCCCCCGCGAGTCGGTGGTCTGTCACGCGGTTTTGCGGGAAGTTATAGGTGCGCACACGCTCGCTCCTGTCGCCGGAGCCAATCTGGCTTTTGCGCTCGGCGGCGACGGCAGCCTGCTGTTTGGCCTTTTCCGCCTCATAGAGCTTGGAGCGGAGGATCTGCATGGCGCGGTCTTTATTTTTATACTGGCTGCGCTCATCCTGACACTCGACGACCGTGCCGGTGGGCAGGTGCGTTATGCGGATGGCGCTCTCGGTTTTATTCACGTGCTGACCGCCCGCGCCGGACGAGCGGTAGGTGTCTATCTTCAAATCGTTCATGTCAAGCTTGAAGTCAACCTCGCCTATCTCAGGCAGGACGGCAACCGTCGCCGCTGAGGTGTGGATGCGCCCGCCGGACTCCGTGACCGGCACACGCTGTACGCGGTGGCCGCCGGCCTCAAACTTGAGCCGCGAGTACGCGCACGCCCCCTCAACGACGAAGCTTATCTCCTTAAATCCGCCAAGCTCTGTCTCGTTCACATTCGCCACGTCTATCTTCCAGCCGCGGCGCTCGGCGTACATGGAGTACATGCGGTAGAGGTCAGCCGCGAAGAGCATGCCCTCTTCCCCGCCGACGCCGCCGCGTATCTCCATGATGACGTTTTTGCTGTCGTTCGGGTCCTTGGGCAAAAGCAGAATCTTTATCGCCTGCTCAAGCCGCTCCCGCTCGGCCTTGGCGGCGGCATACTCCTCCTGCGCAAGCTCTTTAAACTCAGGCTCGTCCATCAGCTCAAGCGCGGCGTTCATATCCGCCACGGCCTTTTCATAGGCGGTATAGGCCTCAACAACGGGCGCAAGCTCGCGCGATTCGCGCTCACACTTGGCATAGAGCGCGGCGTCGGCATAGGTTTCCGGCATCTGCATGCGCGTGAGAAGCTGCTCATATTGATTTTTCAAAGCGGCAAGCTTTTCAAACATAGTTATCTCCATGGGAAAAATTCAGTATCAGTGTATTTTATCACATCGCGGCAAGTATGTAAACACGAAAATCCACCCGCTCTCAGCTTCTTCTTTTTTATCCGGGACAGCATAAAAGAGCCGCGGGATTTCATGTTATCCCACGACCCTTTATTTTTTACAGGAACCTAAAGAGATTAAGGCCTATTTCCTCGTCAAACTGACGCTCGACCCGGCCATCCATGACCGTTATCAGCATTTCGCAGGTTGCGCTCACGACGGCTCTGTTCAGGTGGCCGCCGAAAACCTCACCCTTGTCATTGCCCGCGCTCATGTGCAGGTGGCAGTAGAACTCATCGTCCTTGGTGCTTATGGTGCCATGGAGTGAGACTATCTCAAAGTTTCCCTTGAACTCATTGGCGTAATACTTTTTCTCTTCCGTTTTGAATATGCCCACGGTGAAATCGCCCACCGCGCCGAGCGCCTGCACGCCCGCTAATTTGACCTGCTCCCTGTGCGCGATTTCGCGCACCTTGTCAATAATCTCCTCGCCCTTGTCGATTCTTGCGACAATTGTATTTTCAAATCTGCGGTAATCCATGTTCTGCCTCCGTATTTTCAGGGGTAATGCACCCCGGATTTTCCAATATTCGCATAGCATGATTATAACAGCTTGTACTGCCGCTGACAAGCGAAAATCCGCCATGCTGAACGCTAATCCAGCATGGCGGGGTTTACGCGCTGTTACGCGCGGTTTTGGCTTACGGTGCCATATCTTGCAGCACGTTGAGGATATCCCCATTGATGCAGATGGAGCGGTCTTTTATCTCCGCGGGGCGAGGGCCTCGCCGTAATTCAGGCAGGCATAGACTGCGCGGATATTCCGCGCTGTCATCCGCCAGAATGGGTATTTGATAATGACCGGGGTATTCATGCCAACGCCGAGCTCCAAGAACAGAATGTGCTCTCCGCTATGCCGCTTGAGGAAGTCATCATAGCGCCTGTTCGCCATGTACCAGCCCGCGTCCTCCACGAAGGTATCGTCACTGCGCAGATTCATACTCATGGGTCTGCCGCATTTCGGGGAGTATGGAACGAGCTCAGACGGAACCTCTATCTTCGATGTCACGCCCTCCGGGAGAAGCGGCGCGCCAGCACCGCGGGCAGAAGAATATTATCCAGAATATTGAGGTTTGCCATCATGTTCATGTGTTGGAACACAAAGCCCATGCGCGTAAGGCGCAGTCTGGCCTTTTCATCCTCACAAAGCCGCGTCAACTCCGTGCCGCAAAGCCAGACCGCCCCGCCGTCCGGCGTGTCCATACCCGCCACATTATATAAAAGCGTGGATTTTCCTGAGCCGGACGGCCCCATGATCGCGAGCATCTCTCCCCGCGCCATCTCAAAAGACACTCCATGCAAAATGTGAGACTTTGAAAGATTTTCCACTTTGAGTAGTGTTTCCATTATATTACTCTTTTCCCATGCAGCACTCATAGGCCTTGATATTTATAATCCCTGTGACCCCAAGCCACACGGCAAGCGCCGCTGTGCCGAGCACGGCAAGCGGGATGAGCACCAGGGCACACAGCGCCCCGCCGAGCGCGAAGCCCAGCAGCTGCCCGGCGGAGACGCTGAGCAGCAGTGTGGGCAGAAAGGCCAGCAGTGTGACAAGCGCCATGCTCCCGGCACTGCCCGTCTTTTGGAACACATACACGCCCAGCCCGAAACTCGTCAAGCCGCTGCCCACGGCCGAAATCAGCTCCCCCGCCCAGAGCAGTATGACTTATAAGAAATTGCTTTTTTGATTCCGCATTATATCTCCTTATAGACCGTCAGACGGC
>CAUABY010000101.1 GCA_958427375.1 uncultured Eubacteriales bacterium | reverse complement strand
TGACACAGTCCTCACTGTCGTTTAACAGCGAGCGATTGAGCATATACGACGCGTTAAGATGCCCTTGAATCTTATTTACATGTAGATCGTTTGCAAGCATGTACGAAGCGTATCTCAGGAAAGTGCCCTTTTTCCAGAAACGGCGCGGATTATCAATGCACAAGAAGCAGTGCATCCCGCTGCGGCGTGTAAAGGGCGCTGTCATCACGCGCACCACAAGGCCCTTTTCCATCCGCTCGCGGATGAACTGATCCTCCACATTTTCGGTGACGTGCGTGTAATAGTCCCCTCTTTCAAGCTGATTCATCAAAAGCTGGATAGTTTCCCTGTCCAGCGTCTTGTATTTCTCATTGTGTCCCACAAAGCCCATGCGGCAGCGCTCATATGTGTCCACCGTGCAGCACAGCTCCTCGTCCACTTCATACACAAAGGCTCTGTCGCCCGCGTATGTATACAGCACTAAGTCAAGTATATCTCTGATGTTATCCTCCAAGCTGGCTATACCCTTATACAGCTTTTCCAGCCGGTTTACAGACCGCTCGAATGTATACGCATACTGGTTGTAATCATACATTTCGTCATAATTTTTTGTGTTGAACACGTCGAGCCGATATAGTGTGCCGTTCATTTCTATCGCACAGCAGTCCAAAACCACCGGAAAATCCGCCTTTTTCTGAATAGGCTGGAATTTCTCAATCTGCGCGGTCGGATTCACCGTCATATACCAGTCAAGATCGTCCCCCTGGAGCTTCAAAAGCTCAAGGCTTTTGGTATTCTCAGGCACCTCCGCGATTTTAAAATAGTCACGCGCTTCCTTGTTGAGATAGACTACCCTGCCGCTGTCTATCTCGCTCACGATTGCCGCCGATGAGAGATACTCAATAATTCTTATGCTGCTCGCTTCTATTCCCACGCTCAATTTCCCCCTTTCCTATTAAACCCATTATACCCACTGTTTTTGTGTTTAAATTATAGCATACTTGGGTCATGCACGGGTTTAAAATTCGGTATTATAAAGGTCTAAATTGTGACTTTTTCGCCTTAGTTTCTTTATATTTCCTATTATAGGCGATTTTGTGGGAATTATTACTATTCTCTGGTTTTTACTTTTGCTTTGCTTACTGCCGCGTGGAAATCCCGCGGCGGCAGCCGGGTTTTCCGCGTACAGGGTGAAACGGTAAACACAGCTGTTTTTATACCTCGGCGCGGCATCGGTATGCCCCCGTTTTGCAGCCGCGAATATACCCATATAAAAAGCGGAGCAGCACAGCTCATTCTGTGTTACTCCGCTGATTTTAATTTTTTACAATGTCACTCGCCGCAGCATCCGCCGCCACAGCCGCAGGAACCGCCGTCCGCGTCGTCTCCGCCGCAGCAGCCGCCACCGCATCCGCCGCATCCGCCGCCGCAGGACTCGGCCTCCATCCCGTCAAGCGGGAGCTGGCCGGTGATAAGCAGGTCTGCCGCCGTGTCCGCGTCGCCGCAGTAACCCACAACGGGGACAATGCCAAAGCTCAGCAGCATGCTCTTCGCCTCAGGACCCATGCGGCCGACGAGCACCATGTCAACCTTATTCTCGCGCATGAGCTCAGCCATGGCCGCGTGGCCGTGGCGGTCGGAGCAGTCTATAAGGCGCTTTGTACACTGCTCAACCTCATAATTCGGATAGTCATAGAGCGCGAACATATCGGCATGGCCGAAGTGCTCGCCTATATTGCCCGCGTCATAGGCAACAGCAATTATCATCAGGCTTCTCCTTTTTCAATCACATCGACAAGCGAAGAGATGTGCTCGCCGCTGACATGCTCAACCTCGCCCGCGTCGACCATAGTGGCGACCACAGGGTCTATGGGCAAGCGCACGAAATGCTCAATGCCGAATTCTTCCGCGACCTTCTCAACCTTGCTCTCGCCGAAGATGGAGATTTCCTTGCCGCAGTCGGGGCACTTGAAGTAGGACATGTTCTCCACAATGCCAAGCACGGGCACGTTCATCATCTCCGCCATCTTCACGGCCTTGGCGACTATCATGCCGACAAGATCCTGCGGGGAGGTGACGATGACAATACCGTCAACCGGCAGGGACTGGAACACGGTCAGCGGCACGTCGCCCGTTCCGGGAGGCATGTCAACAAACATGTAGTCCACATCCTGCCAGAGAACATCCGTCCAGAACTGGGTCACAGCACCGGCAATGACCGGGCCGCGCCACACAACCGGCTCGCGCTCATCCTGAAGAATGAGGTTGATGGACATAATCTGCATGCCGGAGGGCGTGGTAACGGGGATGATATACTCATCCGTGCCAAGGCAGTGCTCGGTGATGCCGAAGGACTTGGGGATGGAGGGGCCGGTGATATCCGCGTCGAGCACTGCGCAGTTATGGCCGCGGCGCTGCATCTCAGAGGCGAGCAGGCTTGTCACAAGGGACTTGCCGACGCCGCCCTTGCCGCTGACGACGGCAATGACCTTTTTAACGCTGGAGCCCTCGCGCAGGGGCTTGAGAAAGCTCTTCGGGTCGCGGCTTTCGCAGTTTTCCGCGCAATTGGCGCAGTCGTGGTTGCAATCACTCATATTAAATCTTACCTTTCAGTTTATATATTTATAATTTGTAATTATATTATATCCATTCTTTTTGATTAGTCAAATCTAATAAATATTAAAGCGGCATTATAATTTCATTTTTCTCAGCGCGCGCACGAGGTACATCGCGCCCCAGCCGGTGAACGCGCCCGTAATCACGCCGGAGACAATGAGTGCGGGGGCGTACACGAAAACGCCCGGCGTTTTCACCACCAGCACACAGGCCAGAAGCTGCCCGGCGTTATGCGCCACAGCGGAGAGCGCTGAGAGCGCCCACAGCCGCTTTTCCGGGATGACGCCCACCAAAAGGCACATGACGATGTAGGCGAAAAGCCCGCCCATAGCGCTGTACAAAAGCGACGCGGGGCTGCCCGCGAACACAGCGCCCATCAAAACGCGCACGGTGAGCACCGCTCCCGCCTCTTTCCTGCCCAGAATGAGCATCGTTGTGAGGGTGATGATATTGGCGAGCCCCAACTTCACGCCCGGAATGGGCACTGGCGCCGGGATTTGCGACTCTATCATAAATATAGTGAGCGCTATAGCCGTCAGCACCGCCATGAGCGCTAATTTTTTTGTTTTACGCATCTATTCCGCCACCTTCGATTCTCACGCTCAAATGATGCGGCATGCAGATAATCGGCACGCCGCCCTGCGTTATCGCGCCCTGCCGGACGCAGACCTGATCCGGGCAGTCCGCCTCGGAAACGGATATCGCGCCCGGCTCAATGTGTATGGTGTTATGGCCAAACTCCGTGTCCAGCTCATAGTCATAGCTCTGCGTGACCTTGGCAAGGTCGACGCGGTAGACCTCCTCCCCGTCGAGCCGAACCACGGCCACCGTGCCCGTATTGAGCCTGCCCATTATGATGAACGCGGCCGCACAGACGAGGCACACCGCCGCCAGCGCCGCTGCCCATACCCACGAACGCTTGTCCACGCGCGGGTTATCAGTATTTCTTTTCATAAGATTTATTTTAGATTAACTCGCCGCAGTTGTCAACATAATATAATTTATGATATAATGTATAATTAGATTATTATTCCTGCAATGGTGGTGAGTCTTAGATGGAGCAGCTGATGAGCTACGCCATGACTACATCTAAATACGCCCTTATCCTGCTCTCCGCCGCGATTTTGATTCGCTGCATCCGCTCCATGCTCAATGAACGCTACGAGCTGGAGCTGTGGGGCTATATCCGCCGCGGGCGGGACAAGTTGCCCATCTACCACTGGGAAAACACCATAGGCCGCTCCCGCTCATCCGACATACGCATTGACATGCCCAACATCAGCCGCGTCCACGCCGTGCTCAGCCGCACGGACAAGGGCGCATGGGTGCTGTACGACATATTCTCCAAGGGTGGCGTGTGGGTAAACGGCGTGAAAGTCGGCGCAAACGGTGTGATGCTGAGAAGCGGAGATGTTTTGAACTTTGGCGGCACGACCGCACGCTTTATCCCCATAACCACCGAGCAGCGCGAGACGCTTGAGGGTAAGCGCACAGTTGCCGGGCACGGTGTGTCCCCCGCGCTGACGCTTGTATACCTCACGCTCTTTGAGCTTTTTCTTATGCTTGAGCACGTGTTCACCTCTCAGGGCGGGCACTCGGCCGATATCGCCCTCGCCTTTGCGGGGCTTATCTGCGTGGAGTGGCTTTGCTACTACACGATGCGCTTTCTCGACAGAAGCGGCTTTGAGGTGGAGACACTTGCCTTCTACCTCAGCGCGCTTGGTATGTCCGTGGCCGCCTCCTCAACGCCGGAGGACATGTATAAGCAGCTTCTGCTGACCATTGTCGGTGTGCTGCTGTTCTGGCTGTGCGGGCTGTGGCTGCGCAACCTGCGGCGCACATCGCTGACGCGCGTGCCCGTGGGTGTGCTGGCCTTAGTGCTTCTGGCGGTAAACGTGGCGACGAGTGACGCGGTATTCGGCGCGCGAAACTGGCTTGAGTTCGCCGGGTACTCCTTTCAGCCCTCGGAATTTGTAAAGCCGCTGTACATCTATGTTGGCGCGTCCACGCTCGACAAGCTCTACCGCACGCGAAACCTGTACGGCTTCATCGGCTTTTCCGCGGCCTGCGTTGTGGCGCTCGCGCTCATCGGCGACTTTGGCACGGCGCTCATATTCTTTGTGTGCTTCCTCGTCATCTCCTTCATGCGCTCAGGCTCTATAGCCACAGTGCTGCTGGCCGTGTCCGGCGCGGGGCTGGCAGGATTTCTGGCCGTGTCGGTCAAGCCCTACATTGCCCAGCGCTTTGCGACCTGGGGGCACGTGTGGGAGGATATATACGACACCGGCTTCCAGCAGACGCGCGCCATGTCCGCCGCCGCTTCCGGCGGGCTCTTCGGCAAGGGCGCGGGCGCGGGCTGGCTTGAAACCATATTCGCGGCAAATACCGACATGGTGTTTGCCATGATCTGTGAGGAGCTTGGGCTCATAATAGGCATACTCATGGTGCTCTCGGTGCTGGTGCTGGCCTTTTTCGCCGTGCGCTCCGTGCGCCGCAGCCGCTCTGCCTATCACTCGATTGCCGCCTGCGCCGCGGTTACCATGCTGCTCGTGCAGCTTGCGCTGAACGTGTTCGGCTCGCTGGACATTCTGCCATTCACGGGCGTCACCTTCCCCTTTGTCTCGCGCGGCGGCTCGTCCATGCTCGCCTGCTGGATGATGATGGCCTTTATCAAGAGTGAGGACAACCGCAAGAACGCAAGCTTCGCCGTGAACGCCGTCAGGCAGATTGTTGAGCCTGAGGATTACGATGATGACGATGACGAATACGAGTACATGGAGGACGACGAATGAAACGAATGACAAGGCGCGCCGTCTCCGTGCTTTTGCTCTCGGCGGCCATCATCTGTGGGATGGTGCTGTATGTTCTGCGCTATGTGGACAACGGCGCGGACTGGGCGCTGTACTTCTCGCGCGCAAACTCCGGCTCAACCGGGCAGGTGCTCGACAGGCGCGGCACTCAGCTCGCCTACTTCACCGGCTATGAAAACACCTTCGCCGTCGATGAGTGGACGCGCGAGGCCAATTACCACGTCACCGGCGACTACTGGGGGCGCACGGGCACCGGCGTTATCTCCAGCTTCTGGAGCCAGATGCAGGGCTTTAACCTCATCCACGGCACCACGCAGGAGTCACACTCCGTTCTGCGTTTGAACATTGACGCGGAGCTGAATAAGCTCATATACGCGCGGCTCTGCCGCCTCTATAAGCCCCTGCCTGAGGACTATCAGCCCGTATACGACGAAGATGGCAATGAAATTGCGCCCAAGCGCGAAAACTACAGCGCAGCCGTGCTCGTGTGCAACTACCGCACGGCGGAGCTTATCGGCATGGTGTCCATGCCCAGCGTCGACCCGCTGGAGGCGGAGGGTGATGTGGCCGACGGCGCGTACATCAACCGCTGTCTCTCGGCGGCTTTCACGCCCGGCTCGGTTTTCAAGCTTGTGACCGCCGCCGCCGCGCTGGAGAACATCCCCAGCCTCGGTGAGGAGCTGTTCTACTGCGAGGGTGAGACGGTGATTGCGGGCGTGCCCATCACCTGCGTGAGCGCGCACGGGGAGCAGACCTTTGAGCAGGCGCTTGCAAACTCCTGCAACTGCGCCTTTGCCAAGCTTGCCGTGCGGCTCGGTCAGGATACAATGGTGGATTACGTGCGCCAGTTCGGGCTTTTGGACGTGCAGACGCTTGACGGCATACCCACGGCAAAGGGAAACTACCCCTTAGAGTTTGTCGGCGACCCGGAGATTGGCTGGTCGGGCATCGGCCAGTCGACAGACCTTGTCTGCCCCTACTCCATGCTGCGCTTCGTCGCCGCAATTGCAAACGGCGGCGTTCTCTTGGAGCCGAAGTTAATAAACGACGGCAAAGCCCCCGTCGCCGAGCGCTACATGAACAGCGACACCGCGAACGAGCTCAAACGGATGATGAACTACACCGCCGTCACGAGCTATGACGCGGAGCACAATTTTCCGGGGCTTAAAATCTGTGCCAAGACCGGCACCGCGGAGCTTGGCGACAGCACGTCAAACGCGTGGTTCGTCGGCTTTCTTGACGACCCTGAGCACCCCTACGCCTTTGTCACCATGATAGAGCGCGGCGGCGGCGGGCTGAGCATGGCGGGCACGCTGACAAACAAATATTTGCAGGACTACCTCGAATACCTCGGTTAATATACACAAGGAGAAAGAAATGATAGATGTATCCGTAAGCTCACTGGTAAAATCCTTTGAGCTCGGCAAGAATATACTCGACGGGCTTAGCTTCTCGATAAACGACGGGGAGCGCGTCGGCATACTCGGCCACAACGGCTGCGGCAAGACCACGCTCTTCCGCATACTCGTGGGCGAGCTTGACTATGACGAGGGTGATGTGATGCTCGCCCCCGGCAAGCGGCTGGGGCTCATCTCGCAAATCCCCGTCTACCCGGAGGACTGGACGACGGAGGACGTGCTCAAGGACGCGCACCGCCACCTGTACAGGCTCTCAAACCGCATTGACGAGCTGACCGCCATGATGGAGAGCGACCAGTCCGCGGCGCTTTTGCAGGAATATGACCGCGTGAGCGAGGATTTCCGTCGGCTCGGCGGCTATGAGATGGATGTGGACAGAAACCGCGTGGCAAACGGCCTTGACATCCCGCCCGCGATGCGCAGTCAGCTCTTTTCCAGCCTCTCCGGCGGTGAGAAAACACGCGTCAACCTCGCGCGGCTCATCCTTGAAAACACCGACATTCTCCTGCTCGACGAGCCGACAAACCACCTCGATTTACACGCGACAGAGTGGCTTGAGGACT
>CAUABY010000100.1 GCA_958427375.1 uncultured Eubacteriales bacterium | reverse complement strand
ATTGTAGATGCTATCGTGGACGAGCTTGCCGTTGACAAGCGTGTGGCAGAGGCGTATTCACTCTGGCAGGATATGCGCGATGAAGTATGCAGCTACTACTCGCGTGCAAAACCTGAGCGCCTCCCGCTATCTCAGCAGAAAGAATTTAAGCCGGTACGCAACATGGTTATACAAGAGGTCGTTCGTATTATAGATATGCAGAAAGGCAGTGAGCAAACAGATAACGGCAATCTTTCTGATACTGCCTCGTCCCCGGATTATGTTAATCAGGCTTCTTGTCAAAGGGCTTCAGATGCAGAGGTTTCTTCTCCTGACAGGAGTTCTGAACGCAACACTCTTTCTTCTAAAGCCATTGCCGTCTGCATGGTTCGTATGTTGCATCACACAGGAAATATCTTCCGAGATAATTATGCCGCGACAGGCTACAGAGGATTGCAGCTTGATAAAAAGCGGCGCAAGGAACTACAGGAGTGGAAAATCTCGCTTGGGCATCGTGCAGATGACCACGAAGACCCTGAAAATTATCCAAAGAGTGCGTACTGATAATTCAATACTGTTTTGGAGGTGATTAATTTAGCTTACGTACATTTTACAGACGAGCAGAAGCAGCAAGCAGCTTCTGTCGACCTTGAAGCCTTTCTCCGCAGTCGCGGGGAAAGGCTTATTTCATCCGGCAGGGATAAACGCCTTGCCAGTGACCACAGCATAACGATACGTGGTAACGAATGGTACGACCATGCCGAAGAGACAGGCGGCAAGGCGATCAACTTTGTTCAGCGGTACTATGGTCTTGCTTACGCCGAAGCCGTTACTATGCTGCTTGACAATGAGTTTGCCATGACCACTCCTGCCACGCGCGAAACACAAAGCGATAAAAAAACAGTTTGTACTTCCGCCAGCTCATAAAAACATGCACCGCGTATTTGCGTACCTATGTAAGACGCGCGGCATAGACTGCAATGTCGTGTCCGCATTTGCAAAAGCACACCTTATATATGAGGACGCAGATTATCACAACGCAGTGTTCGTCGGTATGGATGCTGACGGCATTCCGCGCCATGCTCATAAACGAAGTACAAGCAGTGTGGGCAAGTCCTTCAGACAGAATGTTGATGGCAGCGATGCTAAATACAGTTTCAATTATGCAGGTACAGACGGAAGTCTCTATGTTTTTGAGGCTCCCATAGATTTATTATCTTTTATTTCATTGTACCCTGCTGATTGGCAGTCTCACAGCTATGTCGCCTGCTGCGGCACAAGCATACTGCCTGTACTTGAACAGCTCCGCCGACGCGAGATAGAAAATGTATACCTCTGCTTGGATAACGACACCGCCGGGCAAAAGGCTGTGGAGCGAATGTCACTGAAGTTAAGCAAACGTGGAGTACATAGTAAAATCTTATTGCCAGCTAAAAAAGACTGGAACGACGATTTACGGGAGGAGGCGCAAGATTGGAGTCAAACCTCTGGACTCTCCTTATAATAGCGGGCATGGGCTTTGCTGTAATTGGCGGTTTGGCAATGTTATCTAACCACTACACTCTTGGCAATATTAAATCCAAGACTGTCGGTGACGGTCAGCACGGAACTGCCCGCTGGGCAAGTGAGACCGAGATAAGGAAAGCGTTTTCCCTCGTTCTTTTTGACGTCACATCATGGCGCAGAGGGAAAAATCTGCCTACTGAGCAAGGACTTGTTTTAGGCAGCCGAGGTAAGAAAGGTAATATTACAGCTCTTGTGGACAGCGACGATGTACACTGCCTTATGATTGGCGCATCCGGCGTCGGCAAGACCGCGTACTTCCTTTACCCAAACCTCGAATACGCCTGTGCAAGCGGCATGAGCTTCTTTGCAAGTGATACCAAGGGTGACCTTGCGCGCAATTACGCCACCATAGCCGAAAGGCACTACGGCTATAATGTGTCCGTCATCGACCTGCGCAACCCAACGCGCTCTGACGGGAACAATCTGCTGACACTCATAAATAGATACATGGACATGGCAATAGCTGACCCGTCAAATATTGCCGCTAAGGCTAAGGCTGAAAAGTATGCGAAAATAATTGCCAAGACTATTGTAAATCCACAAGGAGATGACTCAAACCGCGGCCAGAACGCATACTTCTACGAAGCTGCCGAGGGCTTGCTGTGCTCGGTTACATTACTGCTTTCGGAGTTTTTACCTCCACAAGCCGGTGAACCGGAGAAGCGGCACATTGTCTCTGTATTCAAGCTTGTTCAGTAATTGCTTGAACCATCTGGGATTAAAGGGCAGTCACAGTTTCAGTTGCTGATGAAAAAGCTGCCTCCCGAACACAAGGCTAAATGGTTTGCCGGTGCTGCTCTCAACTCCTCCGAGAAGGCTATGGCATCGGTAATGTCTACCGTTCTATCCCGTCTCAACGCTTTTCTTGATTCAGAGCTTGAACAAATTCTCTGTTTTGACAGCAGCATGGATGCTGAGAGCTTTGCATCGCACAAGTCTGCCATCTTTCTTATACTACCCGAAGAAGACAGCACTAAGAACTTCATGGCGGGGCTGATGATACAAAATCTCTCGCGTGAGCTGTTCTCGGTTGCGGATGAGCACGGCGGAAAACTGCCAAACCGAGTTGTGTTCTTCTGCGACGAGCTCGGCACAATGCCCGCCTTTGACATTCTCCCGCTTTTCAGCGCCGGTCGCTCACGCCGCCTGACCCTCGTGCCAATCATTCAGGCGCTCGCTCAGCTTGAAAAGAACTATGGCAAGGAGGGCGCGGAAATACTTGTGGACAACTGTCAGGATGCTATCTTCGGCGGTTTTGCGCCGAACAGCCAAACAGCAGAGGTGCTGTCTAAGGCACTTGGCAACAGGACGGTGCTTTCAGGCTCTGTTAGCCGGAGCAAGGATAATCCGAGCGAGAGCCTACAGATGATGGAACGCCCGCTCATGACGGCGGATGAGCTTAAAGCAATCCCCAAAGGCACGTTTGTCGTAATGAAAACAGGTCGGCATCCCATGCAGACTAAGCTGCGGCTCTTTCTCGATTGGGGCATCACCTTTGATGAGCCGTATCAAATTGAGGAGCGCGTCAACCGCAGTATTGCATACGCTGACCGGGATGAGCTGCTGAGGAGTATCATTGAGAAATATCCGCAGAAAGAGCGCACGGAGAATATGCGAGGCAGGGCAAGCCGTGAGCTGCCTATGCAAGAACAGCTATCCCCGGGGCAAATCCGAGGGTCTGAGACAATACGCATTCCAAATAAAGAGGACTACACATGAGCTACTTTTCTACTATTTATTCCGACAATAACCTGCCGAGCCGCGCAAAGTCCGTGTACATGTACCTGCGCGACCGCTCTGACAAAGAGCGAAAATGCTGGCCCGGAATAAATACGATAGCCGCTGATCTCAGTCTTTCCCGCAGCACAGTGAAACGCGCACTGCACGATTTAGAGAAGCATGGATATATTAAACGGCTGCCGCGCCACAGGGCAAACGGCAGCCGTTCTTCTAATTTATATGTTCTGGTCGACGGTTGATTTCAGCTTCTCCGCCAAGGGGTAACTGCGCCCACAGGCTGCACCCAGCCTTGGGTCAGCATGCACCAGCCTGAACATAACAGTTTAAGGATTAATGCAGAGAATAGATTAGTTGTTTTCCCACGTTTCTAAATTAAAATAATCATATCCAAGCTTTATAAAAGGGCGATCATCCGGACTATCGCAATAGTATACTGCCTCATTGGGGTGGAGTAAGCAGGACAGGCGATTGTCGGAAGCACCAATCCCGGCGTAAAACAGAGCGTCATTGTAACTTAGCCCCCACATAGAAGTCATGTATCCATAGAAAATGTTCCCTAATTCTTCACCAGTATATTTTGTTGATTGTACACTGCCATCAATATACAATCTATACTTTGAATTTTTGTTATTTCCTAGATGAGAATCTTGCTTTAAATCATACTTCATTCCTGGCGCAAACAAATCATAGAATGCCGAAAGGAAACCTGCTTCATAGCAAATCTCTTGAGTTTTACATGTATGAGTAACATTAAATCCATATATCTCCATAATTATATCAGCAAGAGCTCCATTTGCAGTCTTTTGGAAGTCAAAAGCTGTATCGCCCGACCAGATAAATGATCCGTCCGATAGTTGAAGCCAAAGGTTGTTATACTGATTTCGAATACGACCTACTACACGAAGCTCAGTCCCTTGGTCTTCGAACACATCTACTACAGATTCTGCCTCAGCAGGCATTACATGAGAATCAGTATTATCTTCAGCAGTGATAAAGTATTGAACCCCATCAACGCTATGAATTCTCATATAACCGCATTCGGCGCAGATATCACTTTCAAATTTTTTCCCCTTATACTCCTGAACATAGTTATGCTCATGTTTTTGAAGAGGGCAGGAATTTACATACGGGTCAACGAATAGTGAAGGACTTTCAACGCTAAACAGGCCGTATTCTGGTACGGAGTCAGCGTTCGCATAAATTCTCATATTTGATGAAGCGAAAATAACAGCAAAGATAAAACCAGCAAAGATTTTTTGACATGTTGCTTTCATATGTTGATACCTCCGTAAGATCTTTGTTTTGTGGCAAAAACATGTTGAATGTATAGTGTTTTTAAGCAACTTTCTTCCAGTGCTTACTATCACATTAAGAGACGCATTGTTAGCGTGTCGCTTGGGAGCAAAACTACACCTATACTTTTAGTCTTATTATAACAAAAAATAACAAAATATGCAACGATATTATCCTCAAAATTTTTAATTTGGATAAGCGCGAGATAATTTATATGGCAATCCTCGTTGAGGAAAAAGCCAACTTTCCGCATCAAGGCACATTTTATCTCTGTTATAGCTATAGTCCGCTTAACTAAATTAACTGTATGTAACCCTCGCTCACGAGCCTCTCTGTTCATGTATGGTTTTATTTTCTGCTAAATATTCAGCAAAGTCCATAAACTTTATAGACAATATTTCTCTTACTGTTCAACTCGTCGACGATTGATTTTTACTTCTCCGTCAAGGGGTAACTGCGCCCACAGACTGCACCCAGCCTTGGTTCAGCATGCACCAGCCTGAACGGAACAGTTTAAGGATTAATGCAGAGAACGGAAAAATTTTATGGAAATTCATGTCCCCAAAGCAGGCTTTTGCAACATATGTAAGTAGAAGCACAATTTGTCGAAGCGTGAATGTTGATTGGTTAAGGAGTTTCTTGTGTGACCTTCCGTTGAAAAGGAGATTTCATATGAAAAAACGTTCAAAACAATTATGTGCGCTATTTGTTGCTGTGTTTTCTCTATTTTTTCCGCATGGTACGGCTTGTGCAGATGAAGTTATTAATGAACCTCCTCCAGAACTTGTAGACTATGACGCTCTTTTTTCAACCGAAGGGCAACAGTACATAGTTGAAGAAATGAAAGAATTCCGGGGTGAGGACGAAAAGCATTTTCTTTTAAGTGATGGCTCATATATTGCGGAGAAATACATGATGCCAATACACTTTTGGCAAGACGATAGCTGGCACGAAATAAATAACACGCCTTCTCCGGACGTGTGGAATGAGGCCGAGGCTTATTGTGTGGATAGCGGATATGTAAAAAAGCTGTTCGCCTACAGAATTAAAAATGCTCAAATTTTCAAATCCTCCGTTAAAGAGCAGAGCATAACTATATCTCTCCCGGATTATTTAGCTGTTGAGAGCTACGGGGTTGTAGCCGATGTTGATGTTTTCAGCAAAAATCAGAGCTGCGTAATATATAAGAAGCTATTAAACAGCGCAGATGTTGAACTATACAATGTTGGACATGATACCGTTGTTAGTTTAGTTCTAAACCAACAGCGCTCTAAATATTCGTTTGACTTCTTAGTTGATACAGACAATCTCACTCTTAACCCGGCAATGGATGGAGGTTTTGTGTTCGTTGACAACGATTATGACAAGGTATTTGAAATAACAAAACCATATGCAATAGACAGCGCAGGAGCAATTTCAAATGATGTAACTTTCGATATAGCGCACAACGATGAGAAAGCGGTTATAACCCTGACAGCCGCAAAGGAGTGGATGAATCAGTACAACAGAGAATACCCAGTCAGAATAATAAGCTCTTTGAGACTCTCAGCGAATTCTGATAGCGCAAATAGTACCAATCACATTTCCGCAGGCTCTCCTGATTCATTCAGTCAAAGTGAGCATGACATTTATGCGGGTTATAGTGCATTGAGCGCAGTGTCCGAAGCACAGGCAATAATTCAATTAAATGAATTTCCATGCATACCAACAGGCGCAACAATATTATCAGCACAAGTACAGCTACGGCAAAAAGCATGTAAACAAATTCAATGTCCCAAAGCAAATTTCGTTTTGAGCCAAACATTTGGCAAAAGTCCGGATATATCAAATATCACATGGAACACATGTCCTGAACGTAAAACAGCCTCTGTCGGAAGCGCTGAATTATCTGATGAAACGACCGGAAGCTTAATATGCTTTGATATCACAGACTACGTTAAAAATACAGATCCCGTGCCATATACATTCATTTTTCATCTTAAAGATGCTGATTGGTACTATAAGCAATACGCAATGGAAGTTTGTTTAGACGGAAAATGTACTTACACTTCGCCGCTTATTATCACCCGATACACACTATCTGACGAAGCAAAAAAACAGTTGAAATACGAGAAGTTAAACGCTGGGAATTTCTTGACAGCTTACATAGGTAAAGCCGTCGAGGATTCGAGCCTCTTGTGCTCAATCATAAACATAGGAACTGACGAAGAGCGCTTTCTTGTCAGTCAACGATACAGCTTTGTAAAAAATAAATGGAATCTATCTTTGGATGAGAGTATAAACGCCTACACAACCGGTAGCAAAGAGCTTTTAGTATATACCGATGAATTTGGATTGGAACATGTATTTACACTGCTAAGCGGCACTGAAAACATGTACGTTTCCGCAGATAGTGACGATTCAATTAAAAAATGCGCAGCGGATGATATCAAAGAATATACTCTGACAAAAAAGGATGGTACAACCAAGGTCTTCCTTAACGGATATTTGCAATCGGAAACCAGCAAAAATGGCTGCACCTTTCTGCTTGCATATAACTATCCGCACAGCAATGATAACGACGACTGGAAAGCGAGCAATAAAAATGCCAAAAATGAGCTGGTGCAAGTTTTAATAATTAAACCTACATGGAGCGAGCCGGAAGTTTTAATTAATCTTATATACGATCAAGCCGGTAATTGCAAGGAAATAGTAAGCGCAGACAGTAATTCGCTAATCAAATATGAATATGCCGACGTAGAAAATTCGAGTCAATTTACATCAATCCTAATATCTGAACACACAGAAATTGATCTTCAATATGATAAACGGGGTAATTTGAGCAGAGTTGTTGATAAAAGCCAGAATGAGGGTATCGGCATAACTTATTCTGAGATGGGCGATTTATGCTAAATGTTTGACTACACTGTTGATGCGGATGCAGATATTCCAAAG
>CAUABY010000099.1 GCA_958427375.1 uncultured Eubacteriales bacterium | reverse complement strand
CTCGTCCACCCCGCCCTGTTCGACTATGGCACCATGCTGCATCACGAGCACGCGCGAGCAGATTTGATACACCACATTCAAATCGTGGCTTATGAAAAGATAGCTCAAGTCATAGCGCTTTTTCAAATCTACAAGCAGATTCAAAATCTGCGCCTGAATGGACACGTCCAGCGCGGAGACCGGCTCATCGGCCACGATGAGCTTCGGCCGCGTGACCACGGCTGAAGCGATTGACACGCGCTGGCGCTGGCCGCCGGAGAGCTCATGCGGGCGGCGGTTTATATACTCCTCGCCGAGGCCGACCTGCTCCAACACCTCTATCACCGCGCGCCTTCGCTCCGCCGCGCTCATGCCGCCCTTGATGCGAAGCGGCTCTTCAATTATCCAGCCGATGCTTTTTGCGGGGTTGAGGCTTGAAAACGGGTCTTGAAACACCATCTGCGGGCGCGCATAGCGGTGGATTATCTCGCCCTCATAGTCCTTGAGCATGCCGAGGATGGCGCGGCAGAGTGTGGTTTTGCCGCTGCCGCTCTCGCCGACAAGGCCAAGGATTTCGCCCTGATGCAGCTCAAAGGACACATCACGCAGGACCTGTGTGCGCTCCTCCTTCCCGCCGAAGAGCGAGCGGGACTTTGTATAGTAGCTGTTGAGATGGCGCACTTGCAGTATTGTCTCAGCGCTCATGCCTGTCTCCCCTCTCATACCAGTTTTTTATCTCTCGTTGGGATGGCCGCGATAAGCTTTTTGGTATACTCATGGCGCGGGGCGCGGAAAATATCCTCCACACTGCTGTCCTCAACAAGTCTGCCGCGCTGCATCACGAGCACACGCGTGCAGAGCTTTCGCACGACGTGGAGGTTATGGCTTATCAGCAGTATCGCCGTGCCATACTCTTTATTAAGGCGCTTCAAAAGCTCCAAAATCTCCGCCTGTATGGTCACATCGAGCGCGGTAGTCGGCTCGTCCGCCAGCAGTAGCTTCGGGCGGCTTATGATGGCGGCGGCTATCATCACGCGCTGGAGCATGCCGCCGGAGAGCTCATGCGGATATTTATTGTAGACCGCCTCCGGGTCGTGAAGCTCAACATCGCGCATGGCCTCGATTGCCCGCGCGCGCCGCTCGGCCTTGGTGAGCTTTGTGTGTACCCGCAGGCACTCCTCGACCTGCGGGCCGATGCGCATGACGGGGTTCATGCTCGTCATAGGCTCTTGAAAGACAACGCCCAGCTCATCACCGAGGATGGAGAGAATTTCCTTGTCCGGGCAGCTGAAAATCTCCTTCCCGTCGAGCGTGATGCTGCCGCTCGTGTCCGCCTTGCCGCGCGGCAAAAGGCCGCTTACGCTCATTGCGGTGACGGTTTTGCCGCTGCCGCTCTCGCCGACAAGGCCCACAATCTCTCCCTCACCGATGGTGAAGGACAGCCCATCGACCGCGAAGCGCTCAGGCGCGGCGTCTTTGAAATGTACGCGCAGGTCCTGTACTGTCAGTATATTTGCCATAATAATCTCCATTCAGCCGCACACAGCGGCACAAACAGGAATAAAACTCTCAGCCGCGGCGGGCTTTCTTCTGAAGCCCCTCGCCCAGCATGCTGACGCCTAAAATCAGCAGCACTATCACCGCGCCCGTGCCGAGGGCATACCACGGCGCGCTTTTGAGATAGGTCTGGCTGTCGCTGAGCATGGAGCCAAGGCTTGCCGACGGCGGCTGCACACCAATACCCAAAAAGCTCATGCTCGCCTCGCTCAAAACGGCGTTATTGAAGCCGATAGTCATCGCGCTCAAGAGCACGGGAAAAGTGTTGGGCAGGATGTGGCGGAACATGATGTTCAAATCACTCGCGCCTATCAGCCGCGCGCCTTTTATATAGTTGAGCTCCCGGCAGCGTGCAAACTCGCCGCGCACGATGCGCGCAAAGCTCGGCGTGAAGAGAACGCCGAGGGCGAGGATGATATTATAGGTCCCGCTCCCCGCCACACTCACAACGACGAGCGCCAGCAGAAAGGCCGGAAACGCGGTTATCGAGTCGCACACACGGGTGAGGATAAGGTCGGGCAGACCGCCATAGTAGCCGCAGAGCGAGCCGATGATTATGCCCGCCACACAGCCTATCGCCACGACGCTGAGGGCGATAAAAAAGGTGGTACCCGCGCCGTCTATAACACGGGAGAAAATGTCGCGGCCAAAATTATCCGTGCCCAGGATATGCTCCGCCGAGGGGGCGAGGAATTTCTTCGCGGCCATGGCGGTGGGGTCATAGGGCGTCCAGAAATAGCCGAGGATGATGAGCGCGGCCATAAACCCAAAAAGCAGCGCGCCTATATATAAGAAAGAATTACTTTTAATCTTCATATTCATTAAAACTCAGTTCAGCTTTATACGCGGGTCGGCAAGCTGATACAGCAAATCCGCTATAAAGTTCACAACGACTATCCACGCGGCCATGATGACGACCACGGCCTGCACAACCGGGAAGTCGCGGTTTGAGATGCTTGCGAGCAGCAGGCGGCCTATGCCGGGGATAGTAAAGACCTGCTCGATAATGATGGTGCCCGTCATAATCTCCGCGGCGGACACGGCGAGGAAGGTTATGACCGGGATGAGCGCGTTTTTTAGCACATGGCGCATGAGTATGGCCGAGCGCTTGTCGCCCCGGCTTCGCGCCGTGCGCACATAGTCCTTGTCCAGCTCATCTAAAATCGAGCTGCGGAGCATTTTAACGGTCATAGCAATGCGGGGGATGGCGATGGAGAACGCGGGGAGCACAAGGTAGCCAAGGCATTCGCCCCAGCTCTCCTTATACGACACGAAATCGCCCGGCGTGAAGATTTTGAGCACGATGCCAAAGGCATAGCAGGCAATTATGCCGATGAAAAACGGCGGGATGCTCATTACAATCTGGTCGAGCACCGCGAAAAAGCTGTCGGCAAGCTTGTTGCGCACACTGCCCGCCGCCACGCCCAACGGGATGGACAGCAGCACTGTGAACGCGAATGACAGCAGCGTGAGAATGAAGGTTATGGGCAGCTTATCCGCAAGCATGCCGGAAACCGGCATATTATAGATGTAGCTTGTGCCCATGTCGCCGCGCAGAAAGGCGGTGAGCCAGCTCCAATAGCGCACGAGCACCGGCTTATCAAGGCCAAGCTCCGCGCGCAGTGCCGCCACAGCCTCAGGCGTGGCCTCCGTGCCGAGCATTTTGGTGGTTGGGTCACCGGGGATGACCTGAAACGCCAAGAAGGCGAGAAGCGAAACGATGAACAATGTAATAATGAGAGTTATAAGCTTTTTCGCGGCATATTTCATGCTTCCCGCCTCCTTTATTGGCTGATTTTTCAGATTTGCGGTTTTTTTCAGGCTTTCTCAGGCCTTGAACGACAGCAGCGACATGTCAATGACATACAGCGGGTAGAACTCAAAGCCCTCAAGCGCGGGGTTGAGGGCGACGAAGTCTGCCAGGTCCTGAGTGTAGACATTGGCGGCGTCCTCGCTCAAAATCTCAAGGCAGCGCTTGTAAAGCTGGGTCTGCTCGGCATCATCAGTGGTGGCCTGCGCGGCGGCATAGGTCTCATCGTACTCGGCGTTACTGTAGTTAATCATGTTCTTGCCGTTGTCGCTGACCCAGCGGGCGAGCATGCCGCTTGCGGAGAGGATGCTGGAGTCAAAGCCGACGACCGTGGCCTCAAAGTCGCGGCCACTGTAGACGTCCGTGAGCCAGGTGTTCCAGTCGACAAGCTGGATTTCCGCCGTCACGCCAACCTCTTTAAGCTGCTCAACCATGACAAGGGCGGAGTCAACATGCGGCTGGTAGTTGCTGGGTACCTTGATGGTGAAGCCAAAGCCGTCAGCATAGCCCGCCTCGGTCAAGAGTGCCTTGGCTTTCTCCACATCGTGCGGGTAGGCCTCGGCAAGCTCCGGCTCAAAGTACTTGCGGAAAGCGGGGTACATCGACGAGCCGACCTTAGTACCGTGCCCCTCGGTGGTGAGCTCAAGCATGGCGTCAACATCTACGGCATAGCACAGCGCCTGACGCACACGCACATCGTCAAATGGCGCGACGGCGTTATTGAGGTAGATGGCCTGCACAAGGTTCATCGTGCCCTCAAGCACGGTGTAGCCGTTGGAGAGGTTGTTTACCTGGTCGGAGGTCAGATGCGCGACAAGATCCAGCGCGCCGCTGTCAAGCGCAGTGAAAAGGGCGTTATTGTCCTCATAAATCTTGTAGGTCACCTTGTCAAGGCTTGCTGCCTTGCCGTAATAGTCCTCATTGCGCTCAAGGATGAAATTCTCCTGCACGGAGCGGGACACAAACCTGAAAGGCCCTGTGCCGACGGGCGCTGTGGCCTGCTCGGCATAGTCCTTCGGCTCAATGTACACGCTCGCCACATAGCTGAGGAAGTCGGGGTTAGGCGCGCTGAGAGTGATGGTGATATTATTCCCGTCCACGGAGTAGTCCGTGACAGCAGAAAGCGCCTCCGCCACGGATGATGTAACCGTGACAGCGGCGCAGGTTTCAAAGGAATAGAGAACGTCATCCACGGTGCATTCAGCCCCATTGTGGAAAACCACGCCCTCACGCAGGGTGAAAGTGTAGCTCAGGCCATCATCCGACACGGTATAGCCGGAGGCGACTGCGTTGACGTAATTACCGTCCGCGTCGGGCTTGACAAGCCCTTCAAAGACGTTAAACATGACCTCTCTAGTTCCTGCGGCCGTCATCTGATACGGGTCAAGACTATCATCCAGGTCTTGGGCAATACCCACGGTGATCTCATTTACGCGGGCTGCCTCGGAAGAAGGCGTAGCTTCGTCGCTGGGGCTGGGCTTCTGTTCCGTTGCTCCTCCGCAGCCGCAGAGTGAACACGTCATAATGACCAGCACCAGGAAAACTGCAAGAATACGTTTTTTCATTGCTTTTCTCCTTCCGCCGCCTTAAAAGCGGCGTTACAACAAAATAACTTCTTCTCCCATTATTATATTGTCGCGCTTATTGTAGCGCAGTTACTCCTTATTTGCAACAATTTTTTATCATTCCCGTCAGTTTTATTTTTAAGCGCAGGCAAATACGCGGTCAGCATACATTTTTGTATTATATTCCATGCAAAAGCTGTCATACGGCAATATTCTGCACTTGCCGTGCTGGCTGCTTCCCGCTCCGCTCACTGTGCGGAGGCGTTATTTTTCACATACTTCACCACATAGTCGGCAAAGCGGCGCGTGGCGGGGCCCGCCTTACCGCCCGCGGCAATGGCAAGACCTATGGTGCGCTTTGACTCCGGAATGAGCGGCAGCACGCGCAGATTCTCCGTGCGCCCTTTCAGCAGCAGCTCCGGCATGATGCTCATGCCGAGCCCCTTTTCCACCATGGCGATTATCGCATAGTCATCCTTGGTGTAAAAGCGCACGTTCGGCTTGACCCCGGCGGCCTCCAGCACACGGCGCGAGTCCTGCGCGGAGCTTTCAAGCAGGCTTATGAAAGGCTCGGTCTCACATTCGATGACCGGAAATTTCGGGTAATTGGCAAAGCGGCTGTTCATGGGCAAAATTGCAAGCAGCCTATCTTCCATGAGCGGGATGCACTCACAGTCAAGCCCGCAGGGCACATTCACAAAGCCCACATCTATGCTCCCGTCGGCAAGCCACTGCTCCACATCATAGTAGTCCCCGTTTTTCAATATAAAATCCACATTGGGGTAATCGTGCTGAAACTCCTGCAAGACCCCCGGCAGCCAGTGGACGGCGACCGAGGTGAAGGTGCCGATGCGCACAGTGCCGTAATCAAGCCCGCGGATGGATGCCGCCGTCTGACTGAGCTGCTCGGCACTGTTCAGGAGATTGCGCACGGCGGGCATCAGCCGCTCCCCCTCCGTTGTCAGCTTCACCCCCGCGCGGCTTCGCTTGACGAGCACAAAGCCCAACTCAGCCTCCAGCTTATCTATGCTATGGCTGATTGCCGACTGCGTGCAGCCCAGCTCCTCCGCCGCGCGCGTGAGACTGCCCAGCTCCACCGCGCTCACCAGCGCCTGATACTTCATCAATGACATACGCCCGCCCTCCGTTTTTATGAGCAAAATTCATGTTGTTATGAAAATAATTAAAGTTAATTATATTATACTCAAAAAAAGCGGAAATTCAAGGCTTTAATTTGAGAAATGCTATTGTGAATAAATTTTTAAGGCATATAATGAAAAGCGTTTTAAGAAGAAAAACGTTTTTAAGAAATGAAAAGCGAGGACAAAATCATGTTAACTATCGCAAACATCTGTATTCTTATTGCCGTTGTAGTTTACCTTGTCGGTATGCTCGTCATCGGGTTTATGTATTCCAAGAACAGCACGTCGGAGGATTTCTACCTTGGCGGCAGAAAGCTCGGCCCGCTCGTGACCGCGATGAGCACCGAGGCTTCCGACATGAGCGCGTATCTTTTGATGGGCGTACCTGGTCTGGCGCTCTTCTGCGGCGTGGCCGAGGCCGGGTGGACGGCGATAGGCCTGGCGCTGGGCACATACCTCAACTGGCTGATTGTCGCAAAGCGCCTGCGCCGCTACTCCGTAAAGCTCAACGCCATCACCGTGCCTGACTTTCTCGCCGCGCGCTTCCGCGACAAGACAAGGCTTATTGAAACCGTCGGCGCGCTGATGATTATAATTTTCTTCGTGCCCTACACCGCCTCCGGCTTTTCCGCCTGCGGCAAGCTCTTCAACAGCCTCTTCGGCTTTGACTACATACCCGCCATGATAATCTCGGCGCTTGTCATCGTGGCCTACTGCGCCACCGGCGGATTCATGGCCGCCTCCGTGACGAGCCTTATTCAGGGCTTCGTAATGACTTTCGCGCTCATCGTTGTGCTTATTTTCGGCATCAACGCCGCGGGCGGCTGGGACTGCGTTGTGGCTAACGCCAAGGCCATCCCCGGCTACCTCAGCTTCTCGGCGAGCACTGACATTTACGCCGCCGAAGCCGGAAGCTACACCCCGCTGAAAATAGTCTCCACCCTTGCCTGGGGTCTGGGCTACTTCGGCATGCCCCATGTTCTTCTGCACTTCATGGCCGCGAAGGATGAGCACAAGCTCGGCTTCAGCCGCCGTGTCGCCACTGTGTGGGTTGTCCTCTCGCTCGGCGTCGCCGTTATCATCGGCATTGTCGGCTTCTCCATGGCCAGGGCGGGCGTGATTGCAATGCCTGAGACCGAATCCGCCGCGGAGAACGTAATCGTCAACACCTCTTCCGTTATCGCCTCCCACGGCGTATTCCCCGCACTTGTCGCCGGCATCATCATTGCAGGCATTCTCGCCGCCACCATGTCCACCGCTGACGCGCAGCTGCTCGCCGCCGCCTCCGGCGTGACGCACAATTTGGTTGCCGATGTGTTCGGCATCAAGGTCTCTGACAGGAAGGCCATGCTGATTGCCCGCCTTACCGTTGTGGGTGTTGCGGTGCTCGGCGTCATCTTCGCAAGCAACCCCAGCAGCTCCATCTTCCGCGTGGTGTCCTTCGCTTGGGCAGGCTTCGGCGCGGCCTTCGGCCCCGTGGTGCTCTTCGCCCTGTTCTGGCAGCGCTGCAAGTCTCAGGGCGCGCTTGCGG
>CAUABY010000098.1 GCA_958427375.1 uncultured Eubacteriales bacterium | reverse complement strand
TTTCAAGCCGGGAGACGATCGACAAGTATCAGATTGGCTTCGTGTACGATGTCGCGGCCTACCTCGATACCCTTGAGATGGTGAAAACCCTGCGCGCGAAGCTGTTTATACCCGCGCATGCCGCGGCGACGGAGGATATAGCGGAGCTTGCGCAGTATAATATTGATAAAGTGCGTGAGATTGCCGAAAAAATTGTTGAAATCTGCGCCGAGCCGAGCTGCTTTGAGAGCATTTTGCGAAAGCTCTTTTCGGAGTATGCGCTTACGATGAATTTTGAGCAGTATGTCCTTGTTGGCAGCACCGTCCGCTCATATCTCGCGTGGCTCAAGGACAGCAGCAGGCTCGACGTGAAGTTTGAGGATAATATGCTCCTCTGGGTGCAAAAGTGACCGTGACTGTCAGAAACTATCAGCCGTCGGACTGCGCGGCGCTGGCGGCGCTCTTTTATGATACCATCCACCGCGTCAACGCGCGCGACTACAGCCCAGCCCAGCTTGACGCGTGGGCGACGGGGCAGGTGGATTTAGAACAGTGGAACCGCTCGTTTTTGGAGCACTATACCCTTGTCGCCACGGAGGGGGCGCAAATAGTGGGCTTCGGCGATATGGACAGCACCGGCTGCCTTGACCGGCTCTATGTCCACGCGGACTTTCAGCGGTGCGGCGTTGCCGCGGCCATCTGTGACGAGCTTGAGCGGGCGGTGGCCGCGCCCAGATTCACAACCCACGCCTCAATTACGGCCAAGCCATTTTTTGAAGCGCGAGGATATCGCGCGCTGTATTCACAGCAGGTGACCCGCCGCGGCGTGGAGCTGACAAACTATGTAATGGAAAAGCAGAGATGAGCCGCAGCGCATGCGGCGGAATGGAGGTAGAAATGATAAAAAAAGAAAATTCGATAACCCGCTCATCTGCTGCGGAGTATCTCACATTTATTACAGCTACTGGTGAAAGCGACGTAAATGCAATATATGCGGACGAAAATGTTTGGCTGACGCAAAAAATGATGGGAGTTCTCTATGATGTAGAGCCACAGACAATAAACTATCACTTAAAAAAAATATTCAGAGACAGTGAATTAGAGGAAGAAGCAGTTACTCGAAAATTTCGAATAACTGCATCCGATGGGAAAAGCTATCTGACGAACCATTATAATTTAAAAGCTATAATTGCAGTTGGAAATAAAGTCGATTCTGAAAGAGCTGTGCAATTCCGCAAATGGGCAAATACCGTAATTGAGGAATTTACAATTAAAGGCTTCGTAATGGACGATGAAAGGCTGAAAAATTTCGGTACTGTTCTGACAAAGGACTATTTTGAGCAGCAGTTAGAGCGTATCCGCGAGATAAGGCTGTCCGAACGCCGGTTTTATCAAAAAATCACGGATATTTATGCAACCGCTATTGATTATGATCCGACGGCAAGCGCAACGAAGCGTTTTTTTGCAGAGGTGCAAAATAAACTGCACTACAGTGTCCACGGCAATACTGCGGCGGAGCTCATTTATTCCAGAGCGGATGCAAATAAAGAGCATATGGGTCTTACAAATTGGGTTGGTTCTCCAAACAGCAAAATACACTGGTATGATGTGGTTGTTGCCAAAAATTATTTGACAGATCAGGAGATTTCACAGCTGGAGCGTATTGTGTCGGCTTATCTGGATATGGCAGAAGCCCAGGCACAACGGCATGTTCCAATGACCATGAAAGATTGGGAAGAGAGGCTGAACGGATTTTTAACGTTGTGGGACAGAGAGGTTTTGCAGGACGCGGGAAAAATATCGTCGGAGCTGGCAAGATGCCATGCACTGAGCGAATTTGAAAAATACAGATTAGTGCAAGACCGCTTGTATCAAAGCGATTTTGACAGAATTCTTTTAGAGCAGACAGAGAATGAGCCAAAATAACGAATGAAAACACAGAAATGGAGAATACAATGAGAGAACTCAGAAAAAAGAAGGCAGTCGCGGTGCCTATGCGCCGCGGAAAGGAAGTGATGAATATTATATAAGAAAGGAAAAAACATGACAAGAATTCCAGACCCGAATGTGGTCTTTCCGAACGAGTACAAGACCTCGTGCTTTATAAAGAATGTTGTAACCGCGCCCAATATCATCGTGGGCGACTATACGTATTATGATGATACCATCATTTTAGCCCTATATTTTCTCTCCCTCTGTCAATAATTTTCAATTTTTGCCGCCTCCCTCGTCAGAGGGAGGCTTTTATATGTTCTTCGACAAGCAAAAAGTGCCATCACACGCCGCGTCAATCCTCCATATAATATGCGGCGCATTTGATATAGCAGCGGTCTTTTGGAACGATTAGTACACCATCGCGCTTTCCATGCCGCCGCACAAGCAAGCACTTTAATTTATCGCCCGCGCCGCAGCAATGCTTGTAGTAATCTTCTATAAACTGCCTGTCAGCTCTCATGTCCGTGATGAAATTCTGGTAATCCATCGCCCCAAGATTCACAGTCGCCGCAATTTCATACTCCTGCTCCGCGTTTACGTCATGGGGGATGATTAAATCCTCAATTCTCCTCGGATTGTTCACAAAATATGCCTGTCCAGATGTTTCCATTAGCATCTTCTCCTTGTGTCACTTTTTTTGTTAGTATTTACAGTTTAATAGCGAATAGCAAATGTATTAGTACCTGACACGCAATACATCATATCACATATCTATTTTCACTTCAATTAGTATGTATTTTATCACTCAATTTAGAAGTAAAATAGTTATGAAAGAGGTGGTGATGCTATGGATATACACGCGCGTCTACAGCAACTATTGCAGGAGCGTGGATGGACAGAGTACAGACTCTCAAAAGAGTGTGGTTTGGCGCAGTCTACTATTGGTAATATTTTCAGAAGAAATACAGAACCTGCTATTTCAACTCTTGAGACGATATGTAAAGCATTCGGCATCACTATGTCCCAGTTCTTTGCGGAAAATGAAATGGTAGAGCTTACGCCGGAGCTGAAGGAATTGTTTGACGCGTGGGTTAATCTTACGCCCGGCCAGAAGCAGGCGGCGCTTCAAATGCTCAAAGCCATGAGCCATGATAACGAATAGGATTTTTTACTTTCAGAATGAGACTGTACCCCGCGGTCATATGGCCGCGGGATTCTTGATGCATCCAGCGGTGAAAAGGGCGGTAAAATAAATTATCTCACCTGCCAGTTGGTATACATACTGACAAATCGCTGTAAAAGTATTGAGAGAAATATAAATATATTGAACATATCATAAGGTGTATGTTATAATTAAATTACAATAAAGGAGGTGAGCACATGCCGGAGCTATGCAGATTTTTCAACATTGTTATCAAGATGCTTTTCAGTGATGATGACCAGCACCACAAGCCGCACTTCCATGTATACTATGCCGAGTATGAAGCTTCTGTCGGCGTTGATGGTGAATTGCTGGCGGGGAGCTTACCTGTAAAACAGTTAAAACTTGTTCAAGCATGGGCGGCAATCCATGAAGAAGAATTATATGCCGCATGGAACAATGCGGTAAGGAATATTCCGTTCGGTAAAATTGAACCTTTGAGATGAAAGGGGGAGAGTGATGTATATTAAAGATGGCATCGCATACGCCGGTGAACAGGCCGCGCCGTTGAAAATAAGCGGTGTGCGTCCGCTTGAAGATTACAAGCTCTGGCTGAGGTTCAGCAACGGAGAAACCAAGATTTTTGACTTTTCAAAGGAACTCAACTCTCCGGCTTTCTCTCCGCTGAAAGATAAAGCCATTTTCAACTCGGTCTATATAGATTACGGCGTAACTGTCTGGAACGACGGGGATATTGATATTGCACCGGAATATCTCTATAAAAACGGAGAGACCACGCCCTGCGCCTGAGAGTAAGAGATAGTTACAGTCTCCGCTTTAACACACAGATTTAAAACATTAAAAAACCGCAGTTTTTGAACTGCGGTTTTTATGTCAAATTTACTTATTCGCTTGCATACTCGCAGTAAGCGTTGAAGCAGGGCTTGCTGCCTGAATGGATGCCCTGCACGGCGTAGCCTGCCCTCCGGGGCGCAGTGCCGAGCTTTATGGTGTCCCCGGCGACACATTCTTTAATGTAGTCGATTTGCAGCTTTGCCAGCATGCGATACTCGCCGTCGTAATAACCCGTCTCGCGGCAGACAAGCTCCGCGTATCTGTGGAAAGGCAGGTGGGCGGCGTTATCGTCGCAGTCTGCCACGGTAATAGTTTTTTCAACCGGGTAATCAAAGGGCTTAACGGTGAGCAGACGTTTAAACTCCGGCACCACGTTCGCGGGCCTGGTGGTGTAGAATGGCTCAATGTCCTGGCAGCTAAGGCGGCGGCGCTCGCCCAGCAGCACCGGCATCATAGCAAGATCGATGCGGGCGGCAAGCTGGCCGTTTTTCATAAATTCGCCGCGCATCACATATTCAGAGCCACAGTCAGTCCGCCCGGAGCCGAATCCCACCAGCTCATCACCTAAGCGAAGCGGCAGGTACTGCTCCAACTTTACGCGGCGAAACATCCATACCGCGCCAAGATTGGCTTTGAGCACACCTTTTCCGCCGCCCTCCGCCTTATTGCGGTAGGTCGCAGCCAGCACGAGCTGCTGAATAAGCTCGCAAGGGCTCATATATCCGGTGCTGTCCAGCGCCTTCTCCGTTACGGTGTAACGTAAAGTCTCTTTCATATCTAAACTCCTTCGGTTATTTTTTTATAAATATAACACAGCCTGCCGCCGTATGCAATGCTCGTAAGCAAATTAACGTAGGAAAGTAAAAAAGCCCGCAGGTGAAGTATGCGGGCTTTCAATAATATTAATGTCTGCTCATCTCATGGAGCGCACGTTCTCGCCGGAGACGAAGAACAGCGCCAGCGCGCCGGGACCGACGTGGGAGCCGGTCACAGGCTCGTACTCCACGGTCAGTATCTCTTTCGGCGGGCGGTTGCGGCGCAGAAGCTCAGCCAGATACTCCGCGTCCTCGCGGCAGCCGGCCTGCGCGATGCACGCCACCTGCTCCTCTGGCTTAACCACCAGCTTGTCATATTTCTCGGCAAGCATCTCAATGGAGCGCCTGCGGCCGCGAACTTTAGAGATGGCAATAATCTTGCCCTCCTCGTTACCGATGAGAATGGGCTTTATCTGCAGCACCATGCCCACAACGGCGGAGATATTTGAAAGCCGCCCGCCGCGCCGCAGATGCATTAAATCATCCACCGTGAACACTTGGCACACACTCTTTGAAAGGGCGTTCAGCTCCTGAACGGCGCGGCAAAGCTCCACGCCTCTATCACGCAGTTCGACCGCGCGCATGACCACAATTCCCTCGCCGAGAGACGCGGCGAGCGTGTCAATTACCTCTACCTGCCGCCGGGGATAGCGCTCCTTAAGCTCAGACGCCGCCATGCGCGCCGAGTCGCAGGAGCCGCTGATGCCGGATGACATGCAAATCATCAAAACATCCTCACCAGCCTCAAGCACCGGCTCAAAATGCTCCATATATAATTGTGGCGTGACCTGCGAAGTCGTCACCTTCAAGCCTCCTTTGAGCCTTGCGTAAAACTCATCGCCGCTGAAGCTCTCCGTGTCAAGGCACTGGTGCGCCGCGCCGTCATAGTGGTAGGAAAAGGGCACAATATCAATTCCCCGCTCACGCAGCCAGGGCGTGGGCAGATTGGAAGAAGTATCTGTTAGAACTCTGTAGCTCATTTTTGAGATGAACCTCCTTGTTTTGCTGGTGGAAATTATAACTGATTTTTGTAATAAATACAAGCTACAGCCCGGCAGACGCACTATACCACGAAATGTACGTCGGTAGAGAGACGGAAACTGCACTCTACGCACGGTAGAATGGAGCGTTTTTACACCTCAACGCGGTCTTAAACAAAATTTAAATATTTCTGCGCTTGGTTTTTAATACGTGATACAGTACAATATACGCGAGGTGAGGGAATGTACAACATACTTGTCTGCGACGACGAAAAGGATATAGTTGCCGCACTGAAAATCTATCTTACGACCGAGGGTTATGGCGTGATAGAGGCCTGTAACGGAAAAGAGGCGCTTGAGAAGCTTGCCGAGAACGAAGTACACTTAGTGCTTCTTGATATAATGATGCCCGAAATGGACGGAATAAGCACCATGATTGAGATTCGCCGCGTGAGCAATGTGCCGGTAATCCTCCTCACCGCGAAGTCCGAGGATACCGACAAGGTGCTGGGACTGAACGTGGGAGCGGATGACTATATAACAAAGCCGTTCAACGTTGTTGAGATGCTTGCGCGCGTGCGCTCACAGCTGCGGCGGTATATGCAGCTCGGCGGGAGCGGCGGGGCGAGCCCGGCGACCTTTGTTATCGGCGGCGTCTCGCTGGACGATAAGCGCAAGAAGGTGGCTGTTGACGGCGAGGAGGTCTATCTCACGCCCACGGAGTACGACATTTTGAAGCTCTTCATGCAAAACCCGGATCAGGTTTTCTCCCCCCGCGAGATTTACCAGCGCGTCTGGGAGGATGAGCCCTTCGGCGCGGAGAGCACCGTGGCCGTACACATCCGCCATCTGCGTGAGAAAATTGAAATCAACCCCGCCGAGCCGCGCTATATTAAGGCCGTGTGGGGGCAGGGCTATAAATTTGAACGACCGAAAGGCAGGGGGAACAAATGAAAAAACTCAGATGCAGTGTCACGGCAAGGGTTATCGCAATGCTGCTCTTCGCCGTCATGGCTTTCGCGGCAGCGTACAGCGCCTTGCCGGTGGCGTATAATGTATGGTTTGACGGCAGGCATAATTCAGGCGTTTACAGCAGCTATGAGCTGGAACGTTTCTGTATAGACCAGGCAAACGCTGTGATAAACCAGTTTCTCGTTGGCGAGCGCATGGAGGATATTGACCTTGACAGCGCCGTGGCCATCGAGCTCGAAGATAAAAACGGCGAAGTCGTCTATTACTCGACGCCCGGCCAGCGCGTGCCCGCGTATAAGTACGGCATGTATAGCGATAACGAGATTATGTACGCGTATTTCACCCAGTTTTCGGTGCTGTATGGCTATAATGACGTTGAGGCAAGCGCCGACATGAACGCGGCTCACAGCGGTGACCTGGTGTTCCTGGAGATTCCCGATGAGCAGTCAGCCGAGCCCGCGCAGGCAGGCGATGAGACCATAGTCGAAGCGGAGGTCGAAACCACCGCCGCAACAGCGGATGACGCCGACAGCGCCGCACCCGAAACGGACGCGGATGCAGATGCCGACACTGCCGCCATAGCTGACGCAGACACGGACAAGGACATTGCCGAAGCGGTCGACACGGACACCGACCCGGAGGATGAGCCAACAACCGCGGCGGACACTGCCAACGCTGCCTCTGTTGAACCCGGCGACGCACCCGCACCCACCGCCATACCCACCATAGCACCCACGCCCGCCGTAACGCCCACGGTTACGAGCGCCCCAACCGCGACGCCTGTGCTGCACTCGTTTGCCGGCACCTATTGCGACTCGTCACTCGCGCCCTATACCCTGAGAGTTTATGTCATGGCCAATATCCCAGCCGACAGTGCGCTTTATTATGAGGAGAGCGGGCTTTCGGACTATGTCGCGCAGCAGCATCTCATCAGGGCGGCGGTATGC
>CAUABY010000097.1 GCA_958427375.1 uncultured Eubacteriales bacterium | reverse complement strand
AGGCTCTGCGTGAGATGTCCGGCCGTCTGGAAGAGATGCCCGGTGAAGAAGGCTACCCCGCCTACCTCGCCTCCCGCCTCGCCCAGTTCTATGAGCGCGCGGGCGTTATCGAGTGCCTCGGCAGTGACGAGCGTCAGGGCTCCGTCACCGCAATCGGCGCCGTGTCGCCTCCGGGCGGCGATATATCCGAGCCTGTCTCTCAGGCGACGATGCGTATAGTCAAGGTTTTCTGGGCACTCGACTCCAGCCTTGCCTACGCCCGCCACTTCCCCGCCATCAACTGGCTGACCTCCTACTCCCTGTACGTCGACACCCTGCGTCCCTGGTACACCGAGCAGTTTGGTGAGAGCTACATGCTCAACCGCGAGAAGGCCATGCACATTCTTCAGGAAGAGAACGAGCTTCAGGAAATCGTCCGCCTTGTCGGTCAGGACGCGCTTTCCCCGGCGGACCGTCTCACCATGGAGACCGCGAAGATGCTGCGTGAGGACTTCCTCCAGCAGAACGCCTTTGTCGACGAGGACGCATACTCCTCCTACGCCAAGCAGTATCGTCTGATGAACATGGTTTTGGAGTACGACAGCCTCTGCCGCGACGCGCTCGCCAGGAACGCCGATATGAACGCCCTGTTCACTATCGACGCGCGTGAGAAGGTCGGCCGTGCCAAGATGGCCGACGCCAAGACCTTTGAAGCCGATTACGACGCAATTGAGGCCGAGATGAAGGCCGAGATTGAGGCTGTTATTGCCGGAGGTGAGGACGCATGATTAAAGAGTATAAGACTATAAAAGAAATCGCCAGCCCTCTGATGATCGTTGAGAACGTCGAAGGCGTTACCTATGACGAGCTCGGCGAAATCGAGCTGCCCAACGGCGAAGTCCGCCGCTGCAAGGTGCTTGAGGTTGAGGGCGACCGCGCGGTAGTGCAGCTTTTCGAGTCTGCGCAGGGCATCAACCTTGCCCAGTCCAAGGTTCGCTTCCTTGGCCACCCGCAGCAGCTCGCCGTGTCTGAGGACATGCTCGGCCGCGTCTTTAACGGCATGGGCCTGCCCATTGACGGCGGCCCTGAGATTCTCGCCGACGCGCACATGGACATCAACGGCCTGCCTATGAACCCGGCAGCCCGCGCATACCCCGCAGAGTTCATCCAGACCGGTGTTTCCACCATTGACGGTCTGAACACCCTCGTCCGCGGCCAGAAGCTGCCTATCTTCTCCGGCTCCGGTCTGCCCCACGCCGCGCTCGCCGCGCAGATTGCGCGTCAGGCCAAGGTTCTGGGCGACAATGAGACCTTCGCCGTCGTGTTTGCCGCAATAGGCATCACCTTTGAAGAGTCCGAGTACTTCATCAACGACTTCCGCCGCACCGGCGCTATCGACCGCACTGTCGTATTTTCCAACCTCGCAAATGACCCGGCTGTTGAGCGTATCGCCACCCCGCGTATGGCTCTGACCGCCGCCGAGTACCTTGCTTTCGAGAAGGACATGCAGGTTCTGGTCATCATGACCGATATCACCAACTACGCGGAAGCCCTGCGTGAGGTCTCCGCCGCAAAGAAGGAAGTTCCCGGCCGCCGCGGCTACCCCGGCTACCTCTACACCGACCTTGCCACGCTCTATGAGCGCGCCGGCCGCCGTCAGGGCAAGAAGGGCTCTATCACCATGATACCCATTCTCACCATGCCTGAGGACGACAAGACCCACCCCATCCCCGACCTTACCGGCTACATCACCGAGGGTCAGATAATCCTCAGCCGTGACCTGCACCGCAAGGGTATCGTTCCCCCTGTGGATGTTCTCCCCTCTCTGAGCCGTCTGAAGGATAAGGGTATCGGCGAGGGCAAGACCCGTGAGGACCACTCCGGCACCATGAACCAGCTCTTCGCCGCCTACTCCCGCGGCAAGGACGCTAAGGAACTCATGACCATACTGGGCGAAGCCGCTCTGTCCGATGACGACAAGCTCTTCGCAAAGTTCGCCGACGAGTTTGAAAAGGTCTATGTCAATCAGGGCAACAACGCCAACCGCTCTATCGAGGAGACGCTCAACATCGGCTGGGAGCTGCTCAGCCTGCTGCCGCGCCGCGAGCTCAAGCGTATCAAGCCTGAGATGATAGACAAGTACATGCCCAAGAAGTAAAACCCTAAAATATTTTTACGGAGGTGATGCTTTTTGGCAAGTACTGCAATAACCCCGACAAGAATGGTGCTCAATCAGCTCAAGGGCAGGCTCAAGACCGCAAGGCGCGGCCACAAGCTGCTCAAGGACAAGCGCGACGAGCTGATGCGCCAGTTCATGGATGTAGTCAAGCTCAACAAGCAGCTGAGAACCCGCGTTGAGGAAGGGCTCACCGAGGCCTTTGCCTCATTGCAGGTCGCAAGCTCCATCATGTCCCCTGAGATGCTTGAGCAGGCGCTTTTGTACCCGCGCCAGAGCGTCGAGCTGGACATGAAGTTCAAAAATATCATGAGCGTCAATGTTCCGCGCTACTCCTTCACCACGAAGAGCAGCGACCCAAGCGAGATATACCCCTACGGCTTTGCGCAGACCTCCGGCGAGTTGGATGACGCGCTGGATAAGCTGGCAAAGGTGTTTGAGGATATGCTGGAGCTGGCACAGGTCGAAAAGACCATGCAGCTTCTGGCGGAGGAGATTGAAAAGACCCGCCGCCGCGTCAACGCGCTTGAGTACGTCATGATTCCCGATCTTGAGAGCAACATCAAGTATATATCCATGAAGCTGGATGAAAACGAAAGCTCCACCAAGGTGCGTTTGCTGAAGGTCAAAGAGATGGTTCTCCAGCAGGCTCACAACTACCAACAGTAAAAGCCATAAAGCAAGACCCCGGAAGTCAGCAGACTTTCGGGGTCTTTTTATATTTATTTTATTTAGCCGTGCCGCTCTCGTGCTTCTTATAAAGCGCGAACATCAGCCAGAACAGCAGTCCCGCAAGACCGAGCGCCGAGCCGAGCCCGGTGTAGAACACCGCGACAAACGGCACCGGCACAAGCCCCGCCGAGCGCAGGCCAATACCGCCCGACATCATCACTGCCATTATGATATAGCCCTTGAGGTCGAAAAAGTTCCACACCGGGCGAAACTCCTCTCGGTAGCCCTTGATGCGCTTTGTGTGCTTCATGCTCATCTTGAAAAACATCGCCCCAAAGGCCGCAAACACCAAAAGCGACAGCAGCGCCTGTGTCAGCTTCACGCCGCCAAGCTCAATATACGCAAGCACGCCCAGCCGCGCCACGTTAAAGCCCGCGATAAGCCACACACAGCCCGCGATGGCGAGCAGCGTGCGCTTTTTCACGTGGTGTATGGTTTTTTTCTTCATGCCTTGCCCGCTGCCGCCGCTTTTTTAAGGCTCACAAAGAACAGCACCAAACCTGTGCCGAGCAGCACATGGGCGATTCCCGCGACGCCGGATATGGAGGCAGACGCGGCGCGGCTCAGCGCAAGCCCCAGCACCTGCGTCACTCCGCGCACAAGCAGCATTATCCCGGCGAGCACAAGGCCTATATTATAAAGCCACATAAAAATGCGGAAAGATTTAAGTCCGTCGAGCTCCAGCTTTGCGGCAAAGAGCGCTATGAGCAGGAACATAAACATGCCCAGCACAAAGAAGTGGCCGTGTAGCTTGCCCAGCGCGGTCACGCCGGTGAAGCCCATAAGCTTTGTAAACTCGCGGTAAAATACCCCGCCGACCATCGCCGCAATGGCGTAAATGAATGAGATGTCGATGTACTTTCTCATATGTAATACACACCTTTCCCCATATTCTCTCCCCCCGCCACGCCAAGGGGTGCTAATGTGAGAATAATTTACCATATTTCGGCTTTCGCGTCAATTCAAACAGCGCGGATTGAGTTATTATGGGGAACCCCTTAATAGGGTTCCCCATACCCCTCCTGATTTTATTTATGATAAGGGAATTTCGCGCTTTGCGAAGCGCGACCAAAGGCCCTGCCTTTGGATTCCGCGGCCTTTGTAAAGGCCGGCGAAACTTTTAATGGGGGCGGCTTCTCCTAAACCAAATCGAAGCCCAGCTCAAGTTACAAGCGCGCCGAAAACGAGCACCGGCAGGTTTGCGCGGTAGATGTCGTCAAACTGCGTCAGCGGCAGCGGGTTCACGCCCAGCCCGCATTCCATGGTGTAGCCCGGCCGCTCAAAGCTGCTGATGTACCAGTCCTTGTAGCCCGCGAAGCCAGACGCGTACGGCGTATCCTCCAGCGTGTAGCCGGACAGCCGCGCAAATGCGCGCCCTATCTCCTCCGCCCCCGGCGGGCTGTAGCCCGCGTACCGCCAGTAGATTACCTCGCCCTGCGTGTGATACGCCAGCACCAGTGCCGGGTCGACCGCCAGTGTGTAGTCGTACATTGCGCGCGCTTCCGGCGCGGAGAGCGGCGCCGTGCCCACAAAGTCCGCGGGCGCGGGAGATGTAACCCCCAGCTCCGCCTTGATTGCGCGCGCCTGCTCCCAGCCCGCCGGGAACTGCAAGTTTAAATCCACGCCCCGGATGTTCGCTTTCCAGCCGTCCGGGAACGGATACTGTGGATAGTCCGCCGCAATGCGCACGGCGCTCTCGTACATCTCGCCCGCGCTCAGCTCCCCGGTCACGAGGTCTATCCCGTCCGGGTTCACCGCCGGAACTATAAAAAGCGAGGCGTAGTCCAAAAGCTCCGCCGCGCTCTGCCCGCTTATGAGCCCGCCCGCGGCATAGGCCTTGGCAAGCTCCTCCGTGAAGCGCAGCAGCACCGGCGTTGTTATCCACTCGTTGGCGTGGTAGGCCGCGGAGTAGAGCACGCGGTTTTCACCCCGCCCCAGCCGCAGGCTCCACAGCGGCCTGCCCATCACGCTCTTCCCTGTCTCCCCGGTGATGATAAAGGGATAGCGCGCCGCAAGCCCGCGCACGCAGTAGCCGACGAGCGCGGCCGAGTAGTCCACATCCGTCGGCACCACGTCAAACGGCAGCGGCACGACCAAGGCCGCTCCTATTGGGAGATTCCGGGGGCTGACGCCGGGGTTTGCAAGCTCGACCGCGCTGACGCTGCTGCCGTGCATCGCCGCGATTGCCGAGAGCGTGTCGCCGCGCGAGACATTATGGATTACATAGCCCGTGTAGTATGGCACAAGCGCGCGGTGCGTCAGCGGCCCCGCCACGCCGTCCGGCGTGAGGGCATGGCGGCTTTGAAACTGCCGCAGTGCGTACTGCGTGGCCGTGCCGAAAATGCCGTCCGCCTTAAGCCCGCCCTGCCCCGCGCGCCCAAGCGCAAGCTGCAGAAGCTGCACCGATGGGCCTATGCTGCCGAGTTTGAGTAGCTTCATATCCAAGCCTCCCTTTATTCTAAAATCCGTTTAAAAGCTTTAAATCTTTTAATTGAAAATCAGTATTAATCCCTTTAAAAGGCCGGTGAGGGCAGAATACGCGCTGATTTTTGGCGGTTCTGCCTGTATCACGCCGGCAAATATGTACACAATACACAAAAAGCAGGGCGTAATTTTGGATTGCAAAACGCGCCCGTTTCATATATACTTTATATGGCTCATTGTGGCCTAATATTACGGTGCATGCGCGGCTCTCCATTTTTAAGCCGCCCATGACACAAACAAGGAGGAATACAGCTATCCCTGTGGCTCAGGGTACGGCAGTGTGGAGACCTGTCGCAATGCGGCGCGCATTTGCGGCCGCGAGGACACATCAAGCGGAGGCTTTGTGTTCAGAGCCGGAATGTATGGCAACTGTTCAGCTGAAAAATGTGAAGAAGGTTTATCCGTTCATCAGTGGTGAGACCAAGAAGAAAAAGAAAAAGAAAGACGAGCATGTTGAGGAGAGAGTAGACAACCGCCAGATTACCGATCAGGGCGTTGTCGCCGTTCAGGAGTTCAACCTCGACATCGCAGACAAAGAGTTCATCGTTCTCGTCGGCCCCTCTGGCTGTGGTAAGTCCACCACCCTGCGTATGATAGCGGGCCTGGAAGAGATTTCCGACGGCGAGCTGTACATTGACGGCAAGCTCGTCAACGACGTCGCCCCCAAGGACCGCGACATCGCAATGGTTTTCCAGAACTACGCTCTCTACCCGCACATGACGGTTTATGAAAATATGGCATTCTCCCTCAAGCTCCGCAAAGAGCCGAAGGACGTTATCGACAAGAAGGTCCGCGAGGCCGCTGAGATTCTTGACATCACCCAGTACCTTGACCGTAAGCCCAAGGCTCTGTCCGGCGGTCAGCGTCAGCGTGTTGCAATCGGCCGCGCTATAGTCCGTGACCCCGCCGTTTTCCTTATGGACGAGCCTCTGTCCAACCTGGACGCAAAGCTGCGTAACCAGATGCGCGCTGAGATTCTCAAACTGCGTGAGCGCATCGACACCACCTTCGTGTACGTTACCCATGACCAGACTGAGGCTATGACTCTGGGCGATCGTATCGTCATCATGCGTGACGGCTACATCCAGCAGATTGGCACTCCTCAGCAGGTCTTTAACAATCCCAGCAACCTCTTCGTTGCAGGCTTCATCGGCTCGCCTCAGATGAACTTCTTCGACGCTCAGCTCATCCGCGAGGGCGACAGGTTCTTCGTCCAGCTTGAAAACTACAAGATCGAACTCGACGCCGAGAAGGAAGCCCGTCTCGCCGCGAACAACGTTCAGTCCCAGGCCGTCACCCTCGGCGTGCGTCCTGAGCACACCATAATCGGCGACACCGGCATCACCGCCAAGGTAGACGTCAGCGAAATGATGGGCTCCTCCGTCCACCTGCACGTCTCCGCCGCCGGCAAGGACGTTATCATCATCGTACCGACCATCGACATGAAGGGTCACTACGCCATGGGTGACACCGTCCACTTCGCCTTCGAGGGCAATGTCGCGCATGTGTTCTCCAAGGACACCGAGAAGAACCTTGAGTGGTAAGCTAAATAAGTACATAGAAAACGCAGACGGTTTGCAAACCGTCTGCGTTTTTTCTATTTCAATATCTATGCGGATTATTTGTTATTCCAAGCAGGAAATCAACAGATACCTGATAAAGAGAAGAGAGTTTTATCAATACGTCCGTAGGAATATCCCGCTGCCCCAGCTCATAATTGCTGTATACCTGTTGAGAACAGTTTAAGAAAGCGGCAACTTCCCTCTGTTTCATGTCATGGTCTTCTCGCAAATCTCTTCCGCGCGGATACAAGCGGTATACACCCCCTCCAAATGGCATAATAGCATACCGCAATTTGTTGTATTGACTTTTACCGCAAAATGCAGTAAGATTAAGGAGAAGCGGCAAACGCTGAACAGCAGACTTATTTTGCTATGCACACTGGTCGAAAAGATGAAAAAGCTGGAATAAGGAAGATTATGCCATGAAACAGACTGAGATGCTTGTGGCAGGGTTGCTGGAAATTTTGGCTTCACAGACAGAGTGTATGTACCTGTCCGATTTGCACAATCCAGAATTTCTGCCCGCTATCCGGCGGGCGCTCTGCGGTATTTCCCCGGAGCAGTTCGAGCTGCGGGAATGGCAGGACGCAGTGGCATATATCACGGGTGAGCAGCTGTCATTTAAAAGCCCGGAGCAGGCGGCCGACTATCTGAAAAAATATCATGCATGACAGGGCAGGTTCTAACCTGCCCTCAGCTTGTCAAAAAAGTCTGAAATAGACTTTTTTGACCGCTTCATCCGCCGAG
>CAUABY010000096.1 GCA_958427375.1 uncultured Eubacteriales bacterium | reverse complement strand
GTTGCGCCTTTCCTCCTAAAAGCCTTATTACTTGCTCGCCTCGACGTTGATGACCTGACGGCCATTGTACTGTCCGCAAGTCTTGCAAGCGCGGTGCGGCATGCAGAATGCGCCGCAGTTGGAGCACTTAACAAGTGTGGGAGCCTCCAGCTTCCAGACGGAAGAACGTCTCTTGTCACGTCTCTGACGTGATACTTTTCCCTTAGGGACTGCCATGTTGCCACCTCCTGATGTCAGCTGTTTATGAGCAGCTCAAAAATTTATTTGTTGCCGGGGTCTTTATCCAAAAGCTGCTCAAGCACAGCAAATCTTGGATCGAGTTGTTTCCTGCACGAGCAGGGGCCAAGGTTGAGATTCTTGCCGCAGGTGGAGCACAGCCCCTTGCAGTCCTCGCGGCAGAGAAACTTCGTCTCCATGTCGAGAATGAAGAGCGTGGGGAGAATCTCGTCGAGGTCAATCTCATCGCCCTCCATGACGAAGATCTCCGGGTTAACGCCCGTATCCTCCTCGACGATGGTCGCGTCAAGCTCTGTCACCTTTGTGCTGAAAAATTCGCTGCCGCAGCGGTCGCAGATACATTCCATATCCGCGGACAAAGTTCCAACCAGCCGGAGCACACCGGCCTCGTTGAAAACCCTGCCCTGCGCATGGGGCGCGCTGACATAGCCTTTCACCGAAGGGAAGTCAAGATTCTCCGTGCTAAGCTCGCACTCAAACGGAATCGAAGCACCGGGTATTTCAATAATTTCTCTCAGGTTAAGACGCATACGCACTCCTCCGCCAGCATCAGCCTTAATATTATAGTTTGTTTGTCAAGGCTTGTCAACACTATTTTTATATTGTATAATAGCAAAACAAAGTTTTATTTATAAATTTTCTGTACTGCTGGTAATTTCCATGAAAGAACTGACTGTAAAACAAAATGATGCCGGGCAAAGGCTTGACCGCTTTGTCGGCAAGGCCGTGCCGCTGCTGCCGGAATCGCTATTGCAAAAGTACATCCGCCTCAAGCGCATCAAGCTCAACGGCAAGGGCGCAAAGCGCGAAACGCGCCTGCAGCTCGGCGATGTGCTGCAATTATACATCAACGACGAGTTTTTTGAAAAGCCGCGCGAGGAAAATTCTTATCTCAAGGTCGGCAAGCCCAAGCTTGACATAGTATATGAGGATGAGAACATTCTACTCGCGGACAAGAAGCCGGGCGTGCTGTGCCACAGCGCCGGTACATGGGATTATAACACGCTCATCGCAAATATTCAAGCTTACATGGCGCAGAAGGGCGAGTGGCAGCCGAAAGAGGAAAACTCCTTTGCCCCGGCGCTCTGCAACCGCATCGACCGCAACACCGGCGGCATCGTAATTGCCGCGAAAAACGCGGAGGCACTGCGCATACTGAACGACAAGATACGCGACAGGGAGATTGAGAAATACTACCTCTGTGCCGTGAGCGGCAGACCCAAGCCCGCAGGCGGCAAGCTTGAAAACTATCTCTTCAAGGACGCGGCGAAAAATCAGGTATACGTCAAATCCCGCCCGGAGCCGGGCGCGAAAACCGCCGTGACGGAGTACCGCACACTCTTATCAAAGGGCGCGCTGTCACTGGTGGAATGCCATCTTCTGACCGGGCGCACACACCAGATTCGCGCGCAGATGGCGCACGCGGGCTGGCCGCTGCTGGGTGACGGGAAGTATGGCCGCGAGCGCTTCAACCGCGATTTTGGCGAGAAGGGGCAGGCGCTCTACTCCTACCGCCTTGTTTTCACCTTCCCAACCGACGCGGGCTGCCTTGAGTATCTGCGCGGGAAAGAATTTCGCGTAGAGCGCGTTGATTTTGCCGAGAAATACTTCGGCATCACTGAGCTTAATTTTTGATTTATTTTATATAGCCGAGCACGGCTGGGCTTACCCGCCCCGGCTCCGATGCTCCAGGGAGGCTTTTATGTTTAAGCTTTTGACACGTCTTTTTGTGAAAGACAGAGACAATGTCCACGACCCAAAGGTGCGCCGCGCATACGGCACACTGTGCAGCGTATACGGCATTGTGCTAAACCTTTTGCTCTTCGCGGGCAAGTACATAGCGGGCGCACTGGCGCACTCCGTGTCCATCGTCGCCGACGCTTTCAACAACCTGTCCGACGCGGGCTCTTCCATCATCACGCTGCTGGGCTTTGTCATCGCCGGTAAGAAGCCCGACACCGAGCACCCCTTTGGCCATGGGCGCGCTGAATACCTCGCGGGGCTCATCCTCTCCGCGCTCATCATCACCATGGGCATTGAGCTGGGGCGCAGCTCCATTGAGAAGATTATTAACCCCGTCCCCATCGAGGCGGGTGTGCTCCCCGCGGCGATACTGCTGGCCTCCATCCTTGTAAAGGTGTACATGTGCCTTTATAACCGCAGCACGGCCAAGAAGATAAACTCCGCCGCCATGGAGGCCACGGCCAAGGACTCCCTCTCCGACTCTGTTTCCACCCTCGTGGTGCTGCTTGCCATGGCGGCAAGCTACGTGTTTGACATCAACATTGACGGCTGGGCCGGTCTCGCCGTGGCAGTGCTGATTATATACACGGGCTACGGCGCGCTGAAAGACACACTCTCTCCCCTGCTGGGCAAAGCGCCGGAGCCGGAGCTTGTGGAGACAATTAAAAAAATCGTCATGTCCCACCCGGAAATCTGCGGCATACACGACCTTATTGTAAACGACTACGGCCCCGGCCGCCTTGTCATCTCCCTGCATGCCGAAGTCAACGGCGCGGGCGACATATTTGAGCTGCACGACGCGATTGACCGCGCCGAGGTCGAGCTTAAGGAGGTAATCGGCTGTGTGGCAACCATACATATGGACCCCATCGAGGCCGACAATACCGAGGTTGCCCAGCACCGGCAGGCGGTCAGCGACCTTATCCAAAACAAAGTATCTAAGAATATGAGCATACACGATTTTCGCATGGTGCCTGGGCCGACGCACACAAACCTCATTTTTGACGTTGTTGTCCCGCCAGACTACCCCGACAAGGACGAGGCCGTAGCCGCGCAGATACGCGAGCTTGTACACAGCACCTGGAATGAGCACTACGCGGTGATAACCGTCGACCGGGCATACGCCTGACTTGTATAAACAAAATCAGGAGATAGATAGAAAATGAAAAAGTTTGGCAAGGTTCTGCTCATTATTCTCTGCGTTATCCTCGCGCTGGCACTGCTTGTTTTCATCGGCATGAAGATTTCCGGCCACCACCGCTCAGACCCGGCAGACATAATCCATTACGACAGCGACAACCCCTACATTCTCGACAAGACCGACGTTTCCGGCCATCGCTCCGGCGGCGGCATAGCCCCGGAGGAGACGATGATGGCTTTCTCAAACTGTGTCAACAACCCGGCTTTTCAGGTGGATGTATTTGAGTTTGATCTGCACATCACAAAAGACGGCGTGCTTGTGCTTTTGCATGATGACACGCTCGACCGCACGTCGGACTGTGAGCTGATTTTCAACGAGACCGAGGTGCGCCCGGAGACTAAGACCTATGAGCAGCTGCGCCAGCTCAACATGGGCGCGAAATTCATAAACGACGCAGGTGAGGCGCCCTTTGCCGAGCTGCACGGTGACGATGTTCCTGACGATTTGCGCATACTCCGCCTTGAGGACGTGCTGGGCTATCTCACAGCCAACGGCGACTACAAATTCATCATCGAGATTAAAAACGGCGGGGAGCTTGGCATGCGGGGCGTTGACATTCTCTACTCCATTCTTGAGGAACGCGGCCTCGTTGAGCGCGTGGTGTTCGGCACATTCAATGAGGAGATAAGCGCCTACGTCGACGAGAACTACCCCAAGCTTGCGCGCAGCACATCCATAAACGAGGTTCTTCACTTCTACATAGCCGCGTTAACGGACAGCAAGAGCTACGTTCCCCCCTGCTCCGTGCTGCAAATCCCCTTTGAGGAGAGCTACCTGAAATACGGAATCAACCTCGCCACGGCCACGGTGATAAATTACGCCCACGCGCACGATATGGCCGTGCAGTACTGGACGATTAATGACCCGGATGACATGGCCTACCTTATCTCCATGGGTGCCGACTGCATCATGTCCGACTACCCAGATTTGCTGTACTCCGTCATGCAGGGCATGAATTAAATTAAATTAAAACAGACCAAGTCTCGCAGAGTTTTTTCGCCGCAGCGAAAAAAATAATTTGGATTGTTTTCTGCGCCGACCTGTGCGGCGCAGAAAACTCTTCTCACGGAATGAGTGTCGAAATGTACGCCGCAGGCGCACATTGAGGCAGCGAATAAAGTGCAAGCTTTCTCATTTACAAAGTCATCTTGACTTTTTATAAATGACATAAATCCCCGGAGCCAAAGCTCCAAATGACATAAATCCCCGGAGCCAAAGCTCCAAATGACATAAATCCCCGGAGCCGAAGCTCCGGGGATTCGTTTTGCTTATTGGGTTTTGCTTATTGGGTTTTGCTCAGCGGCTTAATCAGCCGACGGTGCAGTACATGAAGTACTTGTAGCCGAGCGGGTTGGAGAAGAAGCCCTGAACGTCAGAGGAGAGCATGTAGAGGTCGGTGTAGAAGTAGAGCGGGCAGAGGCAGCCGGTCTCCATGAGCATATCCTCAGCTCTGTGCATGAGCTCGTAGCGAACTTCGTTGTCGGTGCAGGCCTTGATTTCGGAGATGAGCTTGTCATAGGTGTCAGCCCAGGTGCCGTTCTCAACGGTGAGGTCGATGCCGAGGTCGCTCAGATCGAGGCTGTAGACAGCAACGTCAGCGTTTGCACCCTTGCCGAACTGAACGTCGTTATTACCGGAAACGGTGGTCCACATGTCGAGGAAGCAGATAGGATCGTTGTAGTCAGCAAGCCAGCCGTTGCGGGCGATAGAGTAATCGCCGGCCTTACGGGTGTTCAGGAAGGTGTTCCACTCCTGGTTCTCAAGGTTCATGGTGATGCCGGCAGCGGCAAGAGCGCTCTGCAGGTACTCGCCGATGGCCTTGTGCGCCTCAGAGGTGTTGTAGAGGTAGGTCAGGGTCGGGAAGTTGGTGAACTGCTGGGTAGTCTCATCGAAGGTGTAGTACTTCTTGAGGGTCTCGATAGCGGTATCCCAGTTGTCGGTGTAAGCGTCCTCAGCGACATTGTAGTAGCCGTTGAAGTCAGCGTTGGGGCCAGCGTTCTCATAGAACTCCTTGCCGTCAGCATCGGTCATACCCATGGCAACGAAGGAGGAGGCGGGCAGCTGGCCGGCCTGGGTGACTTCGTTGACGAGGTAGTTACGGTCGAACATGAGGTTGACTGCGTTGCGGATTTCCTCCTTTGCGGCCTCAGCCTCAGCACCGGTGAGGGTGGAGGAAGCGGGGAGGATTTCCTCGTTGATATTCCAGCAGACATAGTAGGTGCCAATCTGGCCGACTATCTGGAACTCATCGGGGTAATCAGTCTTAAGAGCGGGAATCTCGTTGGTGGGCACATCGTCGATGAGCTGCCAGTCGCCGTTTTTAAAGTTGGTGAGCATGTTGTTGTTATCATCGGAGAGGTAGAAGTTGATCTCGTCCATGAGGATGGTATCAGCATCGACAAAGTGCTCGTTCTTCTCAAGGGTGATAACGCTGTTGTGGGTCCAGCCGGTCATGGTGTAAGCGCCGTTGGAGACATAGGTGGAGGGGTCGGTTGCCCAAGCTTCGTTGGCAACAACATCCTCACGCACGGGGAAGTAGGTGGGGAAAGCAAGAAGCTCATTCCAGTACGCAACCGCGTTGGAAAGAGTAACTTCAAGGGTCTTGTCGTCAATAGCCTTTACGTTGAGCTGTGCGTCGGGGTTGACGTAGTTGCCGTCAGCGTCGGTTTCCCAGACATCGGCATAGCCGTCAACAACCTCAAACATGTAGCCGTAGTCAGCCGCAAGCTCAGGGGAAGCGGCGCGCTGCCATGCAAAGGCGAAGTCACCGGCGGTGACATCCTGGCCGTCAGACCACTTCATGCCGTCGCGCAGGGTGTAGGTGTAGGTGACAGTGCCGTCCTCGTTTACAACGCCCTCAACGAGCTCTTCGGCTGCGGCAGGAGCGATAATGAGGTTGCCGGCGTCATCCTGTGCCCACTGGGCAAGGCCCATGAACAGGTGGCTGGTGAGGGTTGCACCGTCAACTGCGGAGTTGAGGGCGGGGTCAATAGTGTCAGGCTCGGAAGCGATGCAGACATTGATGGAGGTCTTACCATCGGCTGCGGGTGCTTCTGCGGCCGGTGCGTCGGCTGCGGGTGCTTCTGCAGGAGCCTCAGTTGCTGCGGGAGCCTGCTGGCTGCCGCAGGCGCACAGTGCGAACACCATGCAAAGCGCGAGAACCAGTGCAAGGATCTTTTTCATTCGGATGTTTCCTTTCAGAATATATTTTCAAATATACGCTTTTGGGCATATCTTTGAACAGAATAATTATGCCGCTGTCAGTTGATTTCGGCGGCGCGGTGGCAGGCGACAAAGTGGCCCGGCGCAACCTCGTTGAACTCAGGCATGGACTCGGCACAGCGCGCCTCGGCATAGGGGCAGCGGGTGCGGAACGGACAGCCGGAAGGGGCATTGAGAGGGCTGGGTATGTCGCCGCTGAGGGTGATGCGCTTATTGGCGCGGGCAATCTTCGGGTCTGGCTGGGGCACGGCGGACATGAGGCACTTTGTATACGGGTGCAGCGGGTGGCTGTATATCTCGTCGGAATCCGCAAGCTCCACCATCTTGCCAAGGTACATAACGGCGATGCGGTCGGAGATATGGCGCACGACGAGGATATCATGGGCTATGAAGAGATAGGTCAGCCCCATCTGCTCCTGCAGCTCATCAAACATGTTGATTATCTGTGCCTGAATCGACACGTCCAGCGCGGAGACCGGCTCATCGCAGACGATGAACTTCGGCCGCAGGGCGAGCGCACGGGCAATGCCGATGCGCTGGCGCTGACCGCCGGAGAACTCATGCGCGTATCTTGCGGCGTGCTCGGAGTTCAAGCCGACCTCTTCCATCAGTTCAAGTATACGTGCCTCGCGCTCGGCCTTGTCATTATACATCTTATGTATGTCCAAAGGCTCGCCGATTATGTCGGAAACGGTCATGCGGGGATTGAGCGAGGAGTACGGGTCCTGAAAGACCATGGTAGCCTGCTTGCGGAACTCGTTTATGTCACTTGCGGTTTTGATTGGCTTGCCGTCGAATATGACCTCACCGCCGGTGGGCTTATAGAGGTGCAGAATGGTTCTGCCGACGGTGGTTTTGCCACAGCCGGACTCACCGACAAGGCCGAGCGTTTCGCCCTCTTTGATGGAGAACGACACGTTGTCAACAGCCTTGAGCGGCTTGGTCTTGAAAGCGCCGACGTTTATGTTGAAGTACTCTTTCAGGTTTTTGACCTCAAGGAGGGTCTTTGCGTCCTTATTCATCGGCTTTTTCACCGCCTTCCGGGTTTGCTTCGGGTTCGACCAGCTCAAGCTCGCCGCGCTCCACGCCGTTTTTGACGTTCATCCAGCAGGCGGCCATGTGGTCATCATTTATACTCATTCTCTCACAGCGCTGATTGATGCAGATTTTCATTGCCGCGTCACAGCGGGGCGCGAAGGGGCAGCCCGCGGGCATGTTCAGCAGGTCTATCGGTGTGCCCGTGATGGGCTGGAGCTTCGTCCCGGCGGTGTCAGCCGTGGGGATGGAGCGCATCAAGCCCTTGGTGTACTCGTGGCAGGGATTGTAGAAA